>NZ_JAGIXF010000012.1:0-118762 GCF_021483755.1 Burkholderia sp. WTPI3
GCGAAGGACAAGCGCGCGGCGATCGAGGCCGCGGCGCTCGGCACCGCCCAGCTCGTGATCGGCACGCACGCGATCATCCAGGACACCGTCGAATTCGCGCGGCTCGGCCTCGTGATCGTCGACGAGCAGCATCGTTTCGGCGTCGAGCAGCGTCTCGCGCTGCGTGCGAAGGCGGCGAATGCGGCCAACGGCGCACGCGATTTCCAGCCGCACCAGTTGATGATGTCGGCCACGCCGATCCCGCGCACGCTCGCGATGACGTATTACGCGGATCTCGAGGTGTCGACGATCGACGAGCTGCCGCCGGGCCGCACGCCGGTGCTGACGCGCCTCGTCGGCGACGCGCGGCGCGAAGAGGTGATCGCCCGCGTGCGCGAAGCCGCGCTGACCGGCCGCCAGGTGTACTGGGTGTGTCCGCTGATCGAGGAGAGCGAGACGCTGCAGTTGCAGACCGCCGTCGAGACCTACGAGACGCTGGCCGCCGCACTGCCCGAACTGAAGGTCGGCCTCGTGCACGGCCGCTTGTCGCCGGCCGACAAGGCGGCGGTGATGGAAGCGTTCACGCGCAACGAGGTCCAGCTGCTGGTCGCGACGACCGTGATCGAAGTCGGCGTCGACGTGCCGAACGCATCGTTGATGGTGATCGAGCACGCGGAGCGCTTCGGCCTCGCGCAGTTGCACCAGTTGCGCGGCCGCGTCGGGCGCGGTACCGCGGCGTCGGTGTGCGTGCTGCTGTACACCGGTCCGCTGTCGCTCACGGGCCGCGAACGGCTGAAGACGATGCGCGAGACGACCGACGGCTTCGAGATCGCGCGGCGCGACCTCGAAATCCGCGGCCCCGGCGAATTCCTCGGCGCGCGCCAGTCGGGCGCGGCGATGCTGCGCTTCGCGAACCTCGAAACCGATGGCTGGCTGATCGACCCGGCCCGCGATGCCGCGTCGCGGCTGATTGCCGCGTATCCCGACATCGTCACGCAGCATCTCGCGCGCTGGCTCGGCGCGCGCGAGCAGTATCTGAAGGCCTGATTCGCCCATTCAGGGTCGGATCTGCGCCGCCGGCGGGCGTATCCCGATGCAGAGAAACTTGGCGAACCGGTGTCAGTAGGTGTATAAATTAAACCTATCGCCTGTATATCTCTGATTGACCCACAATGACGCTGACTGAATTGAAATACATCGTCGCGGTCGCGCGCGAGCGGCATTTCGGCCGCGCGGCCGAAGCATGCTTCGTGAGCCAGCCGACGCTTTCGGTGGCGATCAAGAAGCTGGAAGACGAGCTCAACGTGCAGATTTTCGAGCGCGGCGCGAGCGAGGTGAGCGTGACGCCGATCGGCGACCAGATCGTCACCCAGGCGCAGCGCGTGCTCGAGCAGACCTTCGCGATCAAGGAGATCGCGAAGCAGGGCAAGGATCCGCTCGTCGGCCCGTTCCGTCTCGGCGTGATCTATACGATCGGGCCGTACCTGCTGCCGACGCTCGTCAAGCAGATGATCCAGCGTGTGCCGCAGATGCCGTTGATGCTGCAGGAGAACTACACGCTGAAGCTGCTCGAACTGCTGAAGCAGGGCGAGATCGACGCCGCGATCATGGCGCTGCCGTTCCCCGAAACCGGCCTGATGGTGCGGCCGCTGTACGACGAGCCGTTTGTCGTCGCGCTGCCGGCAGGACATCCGTGGGAGAAGCGCGAGGAGATCGACGCCGAGGATCTGAAGCAGGAAACCATGCTGCTGCTCGGCAACGGCCACTGCTTCCGCGATCACGTGCTCGGCGTGTGCCCGGAGTTGATGCGTTTCTCGCAGACGGCCGACGGCATCCAGAAGACCTTCGAAGGCTCGTCGCTCGAGACGATTCGCCACATGGTCGCGAGCGGCGTCGGCATCACGGTGCTGCCGCGCATGTCGGTCGCCGAGATCGGCCCGCGCGCGAACGGCCCCGATGCCGAGCTGCTGTCGTACGTGCCGTTCAACGAACCGGTGCCCGATCGCCGGGTCGTGCTGGTTTGGCGCAAGAGCTTCACGCGGATGCCGGCGATCGACGCGATCAGCGAGGCGATCGCCGCGTGCGATCTGCCGGGCGTCGCGAAGCTCGACATGCCGGCGACGATGAACTGACCGGGCACGGCGAGTACCAAGGCCGGCCGGTGAACGGGGTCTTGCGACCCCGTTTATTTTTCCCTATCGCATAGATGAAATTAATTAAATTCAAATATTCGATAGATGAACATAGAATCTTCCATATGGATCGGCGTTGCAGCGAAGGCCGATCCGCACGCTGAATGCAAGCGTCAAAGGAGGATGTCATGATGCGGTCGGTATTGCAGCACGCGCAGCGGAACATCCCGTCGCGCGACGAGGTCGTAAATCGAGCCAGGGCCGCGGCCCGCAGCCTGCGCCCGATTGCGTTCGCGTATCTGGCGGATCGTGTGTATGGCGGATGAGTGCCGCCGCACGCCGGTCCCGTGTTCCCCCGATTCACCCGCGATCCAGCCATGAGGGAGCCTTGCATGTCCGAAGTCACGAAACCCGCACCGAAGGCCGCGCCTGACACCCCGTAGCACGACAGGACCAACCTGTTCCGTTTCACCCCCGCAATGCTCCACGAACCGTGCCACGGCACGTCGGGGCCTACGAGCAAGCAAAGGAGAAAAAGCATGTCGACCGAATCGAAATGTCCGTTCAACCATACGGCGGCCGGCGGCACGTCGAATCAGGACTGGTGGCCGAATCAGCTGAACCTGAACATCCTGCACCGGCATTCGGCGTTGTCCGACCCGATGGACAAGGATTTCGACTACGCCGAGGCGTTCAAGAAGCTGGACCTTGCGGCGGTGAAGCGGGATCTGCATGCGCTGATGACTACGTCGCAGGACTGGTGGCCGGCCGACTTCGGCCACTACGGCGGCCTGTTCGTCCGCATGGCATGGCACAGCGCCGGCACGTACCGGATCGCCGACGGCCGCGGCGGCGCGGGCGGCGGGCAACAGCGCTTCGCGCCGCTCAACAGCTGGCCGGACAACGTGAGCCTCGACAAGGCGCGCCGGCTGCTGTGGCCGATCAAGCAGAAGTACGGCCGCAACATCTCGTGGGCCGACCTGCTGATCCTGACCGGCAACGTCGCGCTCGAATCGATGGGCTTCAAGACCTTCGGTTACGCAGGCGGCCGCGTCGACACGTGGGAGCCGGACGACGTCTACTGGGGTTCGGAAAAGATCTGGCTGGAACTGAGCGGCGGCCCGAACAGCCGTTACTCCGGCGACCGCAATCTCGAAAACCCGCTCGCCGCCGTGCAGATGGGCCTCATTTACGTGAACCCGGAAGGCCCGGACGGCAATCCCGACCCGGTCGCCGCGGCGCGCGACATCCGCGAGACGTTTGCGCGGATGGCGATGAACGACGAAGAGACGGTCGCGCTGATCGCGGGCGGCCATACGTTCGGCAAGACGCACGGCGCCGGTCCGGCGTCGAACGTCGGCCCCGAGCCGGAAGCCGCAGGCCTCGAAGAGCAGGGTCTCGGCTGGAAGAGCACGTTTGGCACGGGCAAGGGCAAGGACGCGATCACGAGCGGTCTCGAAGTCACGTGGACGTCGACGCCGACGAAGTGGAGCAACGACTTCTTCAAGCACCTGTTCAGCTACGAATGGGAACTGACGAAGAGCCCGGCCGGCGCGCACCAGTGGGTCGCGAAGGGCGCCGACGAGGTGATTCCGGATGCGTTCGATTCGTCGAAGAAGCATCGCCCGACGATGTTGACGACCGACCTGTCGCTGCGTTTCGACCCGGCCTACGAGAAGATCTCGCGCCGCTTCTACGAGAACCCGGCCGAGTTCGCCGATGCGTTCGCGCGCGCCTGGTTCAAGCTCACGCACCGCGACATGGGTCCGCGTACGCGTTATCTCGGCCCGGAAGTGCCGGCCGAGCATCTGCTGTGGCAAGACCCGGTCCCGGCCGTCGACCACAAGCTGATCGATGATGCCGACGTCGCGGCGCTGAAGGCGCAGATTCTCGCGACGGGGCTGACCGTGTCGCAGCTCGTGTCGACCGCGTGGGCGTCGGCCTCGACGTTCCGCGGTTCGGACAAGCGCGGCGGCGCGAACGGTGCGCGCATCCGCCTCGCGCCGCAGAAGGACTGGGAAGTGAACCAGCCCGCGCAGCTCGCGACGGTGCTCGAGAAGCTCGAAGGCGTGCAGAAAGCGTTCAACGACGCGCAGACGGGCGGCAAGAAGGTGTCGCTCGCCGACCTGATCGTGCTGGCCGGTGCGGCCGGTGTCGAACAGGGCGCGAAGCACGCGGGCGTCGCGGTGACGGTGCCGTTCGCAGCGGGCCGGACGGACGCATCGCAGGAGCAGACCGACGTCGAAGCGATGGCCGTGCTCGAGCCGGTGGCGGACGGTTTCCGCAACTACCTGAAGCACGCGTACAAGACCCCGGCCGAAGCGTTGCTGGTCGACAAGGCGCAGTTGCTGACGCTGAGCGGGCCGGAGCTGACGGTGCTCGTCGGTGGCCTGCGTGTGCTCGGCGCGAACGTCGGCGAATCGAAGCATGGCGTGTTCACCGATCGTCCGGGCGCGCTGACCAACGACTTCTTCGTGAACCTGCTCGACATGGGTACGGAGTGGAAGCCGGTGTCGGCCGCGAACGACGTGTTCGAGGGGCGCGACCGCGCGACGGGTCAGGTGAAGTGGACCGGCACGCGCGTCGACCTGATCTTCGGCTCGCACTCGCAGCTGCGTGCGCTCGCCGAGGTGTACGGCAGCGCGGACGCGAACGAGAAGTTCGTGCGCGATTTCGTCGCGGCCTGGAACAAGGTGATGAACCTCGACCGCTTCGACCTCGCGTGAATGTCGCGATGCGGTAGTGCAGTCACGTTGTAACGTGAAACGGCCGGTCGCACGACCGGCCGTTTTTTCTTCCACTGTTTCTTGAAGGAGTGACGACCATGACGCAAATGATGCTGCACATGCGTGCCGCGGCTGCGGCGCCCATCCTGCGATCCCCGGGTGAGCTGGCGCGGCGCATCGTCGGTTTCGCGATCGTCATCGGCGGCGCCGCGGAGCTGATTGCGCAGGCGCTGCACGCGATTGCGCCGCTTTCCGGCGGCTGAGCGCGGCGATCGCCCCGCCGGCTCGCCACGCCGGACTGGCAAGTCGCGAACGAATGCCGCGCGACGCGGCACGCGGATTGCTCGACGCATTTTCGCCGGTTCAACATTTCGAATGAGGAGTCCCGAAGATGGCCAAGAAAGGCAACGCAACGCAGATCAACATCGGCATCAGCGACAAGGACCGCAGGAAGATCGCGGACGGCCTGTCGCGCCTGCTGGCCGATACGTTTTCGCTGTACCTGAAGACCCACAATTTTCACTGGAACGTCACGGGTCCGATGTTCAACACGCTGCACCTGATGTTCGAAGAGCAGTACAACGAACTGTGGCTCGCGGTCGATCTGGTCGCGGAGCGCATTCGCACGCTCGGCGTCGTTGCACCCGGCACGTTCGCGGATTTCGCGAAGCTGTCGTCGGTGCCGGAAGCGAACGGCGTACCGGCAGCCGAAGAGATGATCCGCCAGCTCGTCGAAGGGCACGAGACGGTCGTGCGCACCGCGCGCGAAATCTTCCCGGTCGCCGACGCGGCGAGCGACGAGCCGACCGCCGACCTGCTGACGCAGCGCCTGCAGACGCATGAAAAGACCGCGTGGATGCTGCGGTCGCTGCTCGCGTAAGCCCGCGCCGTCCGACCGCGATGCGCGGCCGGACGGCGCGGCGCGGGCCCCTTCAACACTCAAGCCCGGGCCGGCTTGCATTCCGGCCGCGCACACGCTGCGCCGCAGGCCATCTGTCCCTTGATCGACCCGTACCGCGGACGGTCCGCGCGCGGCGGCTTCAAGGGACTCCAATGGGTCTCAAGGGGTCTCACCGGGCCTCCGGCGGCTCATGCGGGCCCGGCGGCAACCGGGCGCGAGCCGTGTCGACATGACGCGAACCACCGCTCGGCTCTAAAATGCCGGGATTATCTTCCCGGTGCTTCACCATGCTTGCCCGCTTCCCCCTGTACCTGCGGCTCGTCCGGATGGACAAGCCGATCGGCAGCCTGCTGCTGCTGTGGCCGACGCTCAACGCACTGTGGATCGCGTCGGACGGCCATCCGCGCTGGTCGCTGCTCGTGATCTTCGCACTCGGCACGCTGCTGATGCGCTCGGCCGGCTGCGCGATGAACGATTACGCCGACCGCGATTTCGACCGCCACGTGAAGCGCACGGCCGACCGGCCGCTGACGTCGGGCAAGATTCGCGCATGGGAAGCCGTCGCGATCGCGGTGGTGCTGTCGTTCATCGCGTTCCTGCTGATCCTGCCGCTCAATACGCTGACGAAAGAGCTGTCGGTGGTCGCGCTGTTCGTCGCCGGCTCGTATCCGTTCATGAAGCGCTTCTTCGCGATTCCCCAGGCGTATCTCGGCATCGCGTTCGGCTTCGGCATTCCGATGGCGTTCGCGGCCGTGCAGGACACGGTGCCCACGCTTGCGTGGGTGATGCTGATCGCGAACATTTTCTGGTCGGTCGCGTACGACACCGAATACGCGATGGTCGATCGCGACGACGACATCAAGATCGGCATTCGCACGTCCGCGCTGACGTTCGGCCGCTTCGACGTCGTGGCCGTGATGGCCTGCTATGCGGCGACGCTCGGCATCTACGTGTGGATCGGCGTGACGCTCGGCTTCGGGCTCGCGTACTGGGCCGGCTGGGCCGCGGCGGTCGGCTGCGCGCTGTATCACTACACGCTGATCAAGGACCGCGAGCGGATGCCGTGCTTCGCGGCATTCCGGCACAACAACTGGCTCGGCGGCGCGCTGTTCGCGGGAATCGCCGCGCATTACCTGCTGACGGGCATGGCAGGCAACTGACGCGGCCCCGCGCCGCGCGCAGCCAACAAAAAAGCAGCCCAAGGCTGCTTTTTTGTTGGCGCTGCCGGGCGAGCCCGGCGGACGTCGTAACGCTTATGCGCGACCGAGTTCGTCGCCCATTTCCTTCGCGCGCGCTTCGGCTGCGAGCGCGCCGCGCACGATCGCTTCCTTCACGCCCTGCGCATCGAACGATGCGAGCGCGGCGGCCGTCGTGCCGCCCTTCGACGTCACGCGCTCGCGCAGCACGCTCGCCGGTTCGCCCGATTGCGCGGCGAGTTGCGCGGCGCCCGTGAACGTCGCGACCGCGAGCGCGCGGCCCTGTTCGTCGTTCATGCCGAGACGGCGTGCGGCTTCCTGCAGCGCTTCGATGAAATAGAACACGTAGGCCGGGCCGCTGCCCGAGATCGCCGTGACCGCGTCGAGTTGCGCTTCGTCGTCGAACCATACGATCTCGCCGACCGCGCCGAGCACGTTCGATGCGAGTTCGCGACCGGCCGGGTCGACGCCCGGCAGCGCGGCGAGACCCGTCACGCCCATGCCGACCAGCGCGGGCGTGTTCGGCATCGTGCGCACGACGCGGGCGTAGTCGCCGAGCCAGCGGGCGAGATCGGTGGCGCGGATGCCGGCTGCGATGCTGATCACGAGCTGCGACTTCAGATGCGGTGCGAGCGCCTGCGCGACGTCCTTCAGCACTTGCGGCTTCACCGCGAGCACGATCGCGTCGTACTCCGCGAGCGTCGCGTCGACGGCCGCGCCGGTGCGGATGCCGAATTGCTGCGCGGCGCGCGCGCGGACGTCTTCGTTGACGTCGATGGCATACAGGCCGTCAGCGGCCACACCGCGTTTGATCAGGCCGCCGATCAGGGCCGCGGCCATGTTGCCGCCGCCGATGAATGCGATTTTCATGATGTCGAATTGAGCGAGTAGGTGAACGGAAAAGAGCGTGGGGTTCAGTGCGAATAGTCGCGCGCGCCGAAGATCGCGGTGCCCACGCGCACGATCGTCGCGCCTTCGAGCACGGCCGCTTCGAGATCGGCGGACATGCCCATCGACAACGTATCGAGCGGCAGCCCGTCGGCGCGCAGCGTGTCGAACAGCGCGCGCAGCGCGCGATGCGGCGCGCGTTGCGCGTCGGTGTCGCCCGCCGGTTCGGGAATCGCCATCAGGCCGCGCAGGCGCAAGGTTGGCAGCGCGGCGACCGCGCGCGCGACGTCGGCGACCTCGGCCGGCGCGACGCCGCTCTTCGACGCCTCGCCGCTGATGTTCACCTGCACGCACACGTTCAGCGGCGGCAGGTGAGCGGGGCGCTGTTCGGCGAGGCGCTGCGCGATCTTCAGCCGGTCGACCGAATGAACCCAGTCGAAGCGCTCGGCTACGGGGCGCGTCTTGTTCGATTGCAGCGGCCCGATGAAATGCCATTCGAGTGCGGCGCGCAGGTCGGCGAGCGCGTCGATCTTGTCGATCGATTCCTGCACGTAGTTCTCGCCGAACGCGCGTTGTCCGGCCGCATGCGCGGCGCGCACGTCGTCGGCGGGAAACGTCTTCGATACGGCGAGCAGCGAGACGGTGGCGGGATCGCGGCCGGCCGCGCGGGCGGCGTCGGCGATGCGGCGATGAACGGATTCGAGACGGGCGGCGAAATCGGGCATGACGGACACGGAGGCTGGCACGGGAAGCGAATGCGGCACGGCACGCACCGCATCGATCCGACCATTATACGGACGGGGCGCCCGGCGGGGCCGGCCGTCCGCGCTAGCCGTACAGCAGATGCTCGACGAGCTGGATCCAGTGCGCGACCGGAATCTGCGTGCCGCTTTGCAGGTGCGCGATGCAGCCGATGTTGCCAGACACGATCATCTGCGGCTCGAGCGCCTGGAGCTTCAGCAGCTTCTGCTTGCGCAGCCGGTACGACAGCGATGGCTGGGTCAGCGAATACGTGCCCGCGGAACCGCAGCACAGATGGCTGTCGGCCGGCAGCCGCACATCGATGCCGAGCGTCTCGAGCAGGCGCTCGACCTTGCCGCGCGACTGCTGGCCGTGTTGCAGCGTGCACGGCGGGTGGTACGCAACGGTGTGGATCGCGCGGCGCCGCGCGAGCGTCGCGATCTCGGCCTCGAACGCCAGCAGCACGTCCGAGATGTCGCGCGTGAGCGCGACGATGCGCTGCGCCTTCTCAGCGTAGGCCGGATCGTCGCGCAGCAGGTGCGCGTATTCGAGCACCGTCGCGCCGCAGCCCGATGCGTTCATCACGATCGCCTCGGCGCCTTGCTCGACATGCGGCCACCACGCGTCGATGTTGCGACGCGCGTCGGCGAGCGCTTCGTCGTGATAGTTCAGGTGCAGGCGGATCGCGCCGCAGCAGCCCGCGTCGGGCGCGACGATCGTCTCGACGCCGAGTGCATCGAGCACGCGCGCGGTCGCGATGTTGATGTTCGGCAGCATCGACGGCTGTACGCAGCCGCCGAGCATCAGCATCTTGCGCGGATGCGTGCGCTGCGGCCATTCGAGCAGCCGCGTGCGCGGCGGCACCTTGTCGCGTAGCCGTTTCGGCAGCAGCGGCCGCACGTGCTGGCCGAGCCGCATCACGGGGGAGAACAGCGCTGCGTTCGGCACGAGGCTCGCGAGCACGCGGCGCACGAGCCGCTGCTGCACGGGGCGCTCGACCTGCGCCTCGACGTGCTTGCGGCCGATCTCGACGAGGCGGCCGTACTGGACGCCCGACGGGCAGGTCGTCTCGCAGCTGCGACACGTGAGGCAGCGATCGAGGTGCTGCTGCGTGCTGCGCGTGACGGGCGCGCCTTCGACCATCTGCTTGATCAGGTAGATGCGCCCGCGCGGGCCGTCGAGTTCGTCGCCGAGCAACTGGTAGGTCGGGCACGTCGCGGTGCAGAATCCGCAATGCACGCACTTGCGCAGGATCGCGTCGGCCTCGTCGCCGTCGGGCGTGTTGCGGATGAAATCGGCGAGGTTGGTTTGCATCGCTCAGGGCTCAGAGATCCGGGTAAAGCCGGCTGCGGTTGAAGATGCGCGCGGGATCGAACGCGGCTTTCAGTCCGCGATGGATTTTCATCAGCGGCGCGGGCAGCGGCGTGAACACGCCCGCGCTACGGTCATACGAATCGCCGGCGCGGAACAGCGTCGCATGGCCGCCGGCCTGCTTCGCGCTCATGCGCACCGTCTGCGCATCGGCGTCGGTGATCCACCAGCGCTGCGCGCCGCCCCATTCCATCAGCTGGGTGCCGGGCAGGTGCATCGGTTCGGTGATCGACGGCAGCGACAGGCGCCACAGCGCGTAGCCGGGCGGAATGCCGTTGAAGAACGGGTCGGTGTGTTCGCGCAGGCCGGCCCAGAAACGCTCGGCCTCGACCGCGTCGACGACTTCGCCGCCGAGCAGCGTCTTCGCGGATTTCACGGCGGCCTCGGCACCCGACAGGCGCAGCACGAGGGTGCCGTTGCGCCAGCCGCTCGCGCTCACGGGCAGCGGATGCCCACCCCATTCGTTGAGCTTGCGCACCGCATCGGTCGCGGTCATCTCGAACTTCAGCGTGACTTCGGCGACCGGCACCGGCAGCACCTTGATCGACAGGTCGAGCATCAGCCCGAGCGTGCCGAGCGAGCCGGCCATCAGCCGCGATACGTCGTAGCCGGCGACGTTTTTCACGACTTGTCCGCCGAAGCGCAGCAGTTCGCCGCGCCCGTTCATCAGCGTGACGCCGAGCACGAAATCGCGCGGTGCGCCGCAGGTCGCGCGGCGCGGACCCGCGAGGCCGGCCGCGACGCAGCCGCCGACGGTGGCCGCGCGGCCGAAGTGCGGCGGCTCGAACGGCAGCATCTGGCCGCACTCGGCGAGGACGGTTTCAAGCTGCGCGAGCGGCGTGCCCGCGCGGACCGTGACGACGAGTTCGGCCGGGTCGTACGACACGATGCCCTGAAACGCACGCGTGTCGAGTATTTCGCCGTCCAGCGCCTGGCCGTACCAGTCCTTGGTGCCGCCGCCGCGAATCCGCAGCGGCCGGCCGTCGGCACTGGCCGCCCGGATGCGCTCGGCCCATCCGGCGACGATGTCGTCCTCTTCCATGTTCTGTTGCTGCCTCGTTGTTGTCCGGTCGATTGTACCGGGGTGGCGCGAATGCACATCGCGACTATCCCTAAGCTCCGTATAACGAAGGCATGCAGCCGCCGCTGCGCGCACGGCCGGCGCGGGCAGGGCGGTACGTCGCGGCCCGCGCACCGCGCGGCGCTCTCAGGAAAACACCGGGCCGCCCTCAAAGCTTTCGGCCCCGAAGGAAGTCCCCTCGGGCGCCCGGCGCGAAGCGACGGGTTCGGGGGCGCTCAGAAGCGCGGCAGGTCCGGATGCGGCAGCAGTCCGCCGCGCACGTGCTGCCGGCCATATTCGGCGCAGCGCGCGCGAGTCGGGATCCCCTTGTCGGGATTGAGCAGCCCGGCCGGATCGAAGGCGCGCTTGACCGCGAAGAACGCGTCGCGCTCCTGCGGCGAGAACTGTACGCACATCGAATTGAGCTTTTCGATGCCGACGCCGTGCTCGCCCGTCACGCTGCCGCCGAATTCCACGCAGCATTCGAGGATTTCGGCGCCGAACTGCTCGGCGCGGTGCAGCTCGTCCGGGTCGTTCGCGTTGTAGAGGATCAGCGGATGCATGTTGCCGTCGCCCGCGTGGAACACGTTGATGCAGCGCAGCCCGTAGCGCGTTTCGAGCTGTTCGATGCGCGCGAGCAGCGGGCCGATCGCGCGACGCGGCACGGTGCCGTCCATGCAGTAATAGTCGGCGGAAATGCGCCCGGCGGCTGGGAACGCGTTCTTGCGGCCCGACCAGTAGCGCAGCCGCTCGCTTTCGTTGCGCGACACCTGGATGCGCGTCGCGCCGTGCTCGCGCAGCACGGCCGTCATGCGGACGATCTCTTCGGCGACTTCTTCCGGCGTGCCGTCCGATTCGCATAGCAGGATCGCCTTCGCGTCGAGGTCGTAGCCCGCGTGCGTGAACGCCTCGACCGCCTGGGTGGCCGGCTTGTCCATCATTTCGAGCCCGGCCGGGATGATGCCCGACGCGATGATCGCGGCGACCGCCTCGCCGCCCTTGACGACGTCGTCGAAGCTCGCCATCACGAGTTGCGCGGTCTGCGGCTTCGGGATCAGCTTCACCGTCACTTCGGTGACGATCGCGAACATCCCTTCGCTGCCGATCATCACCGCGAGCAGGTCGAGGCCCGGCATGTCGAGCCCGAGCGAGCCGAATTCGACGATCTCGCCGTCGATCGTGACCGCGCGCACGCGCATCACGTTGTGCACGGTCAGCCCGTATTTCAGGCAGTGCACGCCGCCGGAATTTTCCGCGACGTTGCCGCCGATCGTGCAGGCGATCTGCGACGACGGATCGGGCGCGTAGTACAGCCCGTAAGGTGCGGAGGCTTCCGAAATCGCGAGGTTGCGCACGCCGGGCTGCACGGTCGCCGTGCGTGCGTACGGGTCGACTTCGACGATGCGCGTGAAGCGCGCAAGCGACAGCACGACGCCGTTCGCGATCGGTAGCGCGCCGCCCGACAGGCTCGTGCCCGCGCCGCGCGGCACGATCGGCACTTCCATTCGGCGGCAGATCTGCACGATCCGCTGCACCTGCGATTCGGTTTCCGGCAGCGCGACCGCGAGCGGTAGCCGGCGGTAGGCGGACAGGCCGTCGCATTCGTACGGCGCGGTGTCTTCGTCGCGATACAGCAGGCAATGCGTCGGCAGCACGGCCATCAGCGCCTGCACGACTTCGCGCTGGCGCTGCGCGCGCGTCGCGCTCGACAGTTCGACGGAAGCGTTCATGGGGTCTCCTGCGGGAAGCGCAGCGTCACGCTGCGCTGCCATCTCAACACGTGAAGATCTTGCCGGGATTCATCAGATTGCGCGGATCGAGCGCGAGCTTGATCGCGCGCATGACGTCGATCGCGTTGTCGCCGTGCTCCTTCGGCAGGAAGCGCATCTTGTGCAGCCCGACGCCGTGTTCGCCCGTACAGGTGCCGCCCAGACGCAGCGCGCGCTCGACGATCCGGTCGTTGATGCGTTCGGCTTCGTCGATTTCCTCGGGTTTGTCGGGATCGATCAGGATCGCGACGTGGAAATTGCCGTCGCCGACGTGGCCGACGATCGGGCAGGGCAGCGACGATGCGCGCAGGTCGGCTTCGGTCTCCTCGACGCACGCGGCGAGCTGCGAAATCGGCACGCACACGTCGGTCGTCACCGCGCGGCAGCCGGGTTTGAGCTGCAGCATCGCGAAATACGCGTTGTGACGCGCGGCCCAGAGCCGCGTGCGATCTTCGGGGCGGGTCGCCCATTCGAAGCCCTGGCCGTTGTTCTGGCCCGCGAGCGCCTGTACGAGCTCGGCCTGTTCCTTCACGCCGGCTTCGGTGCCGTGGAATTCGAAGAACAGCGTCGGCGCTTCGGTGAGCGTGAGGTTAGAGTGGCGGTTGATCGAGCGCACGGCGAGCGAGTCGACGAATTCGACGCGCGCGATCGGCACCCCGATCTGGATCGTCTCGATCACGGTGCGCACCGCGTCGCCCATCGTCGGGAACGTGCAGATCGCGGCCGATACGGCTTCGGGCAGCGGATGCAGGCGCAGCGTGATCTCGGCGATCACGCCGAGCGTGCCCTCGGAGCCGACGAACAGGCGCGTGAGGTCGTAGCCGGCCGACGACTTGCGCGCGCGCGAACCCGTCTTCACGACGCGGCCGTCGGCGAGCACGGCGGTCAGCCCGAGCACGTTCTCGCGCATCGTCCCGTAGCGCACGGCGTTGGTGCCCGATGCTCGGGTCGCGGTCATCCCGCCGATGCTGGCGTCGGCGCCCGGATCGATCGGAAAGAACAGGCCGGTGTCGCGCAGCGCCTCGTTGAGCGCCTTGCGCGTGATGCCCGGTTCGACCGTCACGGTCAGGTCTTCGGCGTTGATCGACAGCACGCGGTTCATCTCCGACAGGTCGAGCGACACGCCGCCGCGCACGGCGAGCAGGTGGCCTTCGAGCGACGAGCCGGCGCCGTACGGGATCAGCGGCACGCCGTAGAGCGCGCACAGCGACACGACCTGCTGGATTTCATCGGCGCTGTGCGCGAACACGACGGCGTCGGGCAGTTGCGGATCGAACGGCGATTCGTCGCGGCCGTGATGGGCGCGCACGGCGTCGGCGGTCGACGCATCGCCGAAGGCGGCGCGCAGCATCGAGCATCGCGGGCGGGAGGGCGGCGCGTGGCGGCCGGCGTGGCGGGATGATTCACGTATGTCTCCTTGGCGGGGCGCGGTTGGCGCTGTTGCGCCGGCCACGCGCCCATGCCGATCGACCGGACCCGGCGTCGGTTGCCATGCCCGATCCCGCACATCGATCGCTTGTATGACGGATGCCGCAGCGACGCGGCGTCGGCTCATTCTACGCTGCAACGTCCGCTGCGGCCCCCGCCGCGGGCTGCGATAATCGCGTTCCAACGCAACCGGGCCGCATCGCGGCCGCGCACGAGAGGACATTCGCATGGGCAACCGCTTGAGCAAGATCGCCACGCGCACGGGCGACGATGGCACCACCGGCCTCGGCGACGGGCGCCGCATCGGCAAGGACAACGCGCGGATCGCCGCGATCGGCGACGTCGACGAACTGAACTCGAACCTCGGCGTGCTGCTCGCCGAGCCGCTGCCGGACGACGTGCGCACGGCGCTCGTCACGATCCAGCACGACCTGTTCGATCTGGGCGGCGAGCTGTGCATTCCCGGCCATACGGTGCTGGACGACACGCACCTCGCACGCCTCGACCGGTGGCTGGCCGACTACAACGCGACGCTGCCGCCGCTGAAGGAATTCATCCTGCCGGCCGGCTCGCGCGCGGCGTCGCTCGCGCACGTGTGCCGGACGGTGTGCCGCCGCGCGGAGCGCTCGATCGTCGCGCTCGGTCGCACCGACACGCTCAATGATGCGCCGCGGCGTTACGTGAACCGGCTGTCGGATCTGCTGTTCGTGCTGGCGCGCGTGCTGAACCGCGCGGGTGGCGGCTCGGACGTGCTGTGGGAGCGCGGACGCGTGCGCTGACGCGCGGTGTCGCTTTTCCGCACTGCGACAATTTGCCCGAGGAGCGTCGATCGTTAAACATGTATCGTATGTGCATGTTTAACGGAGAACGAACATGACCCATATCACCGCTGACCAGATGGCCCGTGTGAAGGCCACCGCCCCCGTCCTCGCCGAGCACGGTGCGACGATCACGAAGCATTTCTACCAGCGCATGTTCGCGCGTCATCCGGAACTGAAGAACCTGTTCAACCAGACGCACCAGAAGACCGGCAGCCAGCCCGAAACGCTCGCGAAGGCCGTCTACGCCTATGCAGCGAACATCGACAACCTCGGCGTGCTGGGCGGCGCGGTGTCGCGCATCTCGCACAAGCACGCGAGCCTCAACATCCGCCCGGAGCATTACCCGATCGTCGGCGAGAACCTGCTCGCGTCGATCGTCGAGGTGCTCGGCGACGCGGTCGACGCGGAAACGCTCGAAGCATGGCGCGTCGCATACGGCCAGCTCGCGCAGATCATGATCGGCGCCGAAGCCGACCTGTACGCGAACGCGGCATGGAGCGGCTTTCGTCCGTTCAAGGTCGCGCGCAAGGCGCGTGAAAGCGACGAGATCACGTCGTTCTACCTGACGCCCGCCGACGGCGGCGACGCGCCGAAGTTCGAACCTGGTCAGTACGTCTCGGTGAAGCGCTTCGTCGGCGACCTGGGTGTCGACCAGCCGCGCCAGTACAGCCTGTCCGACGCGCCGCACGGCGAGTGGCTGCGCATCTCGGTGAAGCGCGAATCGGGCAACGCCGAAGCGGTGCCGGCCGGCAAGGTGTCGACGCTGATGCATGACGGCGTCGAAGAGGGCGCGATCGTCGAAGTGACGGCGCCGATGGGCGACTTCTCGCTGAAGCGCGATGCCGATACGCCGGTGGTATTGATCTCGGGCGGCGTGGGCATCACGCCGATGATGTCGATGGCGTCGACGCTGGTTGTGGAAGGCAGCAAGCGTGAAGTGAGGTTCGTCCACGCATGCCGTTCGGGCGCGGTGCATGCGTTCCGCGACTGGCTGAACGACACGGCGCGCGAGCATGCGAACGTCAAGCGCACGGTGCTGTACGAACTGGTCGGCCCGAACGACCGCGTCGGCATCGACCACGATCTGGAAGGGCGCCTGACGCCGGAACGCGTGCAGGAATACGCGCTGGTGCCGGACGCCGACTACTACATCTGCGGCCCGATCGCGTTCATGAAGGCGCAACGTGACGCGCTGGCCGCGCTCGGCGTTGCGCCGGAGCGCATCAATACCGAGATCTTCGGCTCGGGCGCGCTCGAGTGATGGCCTGACGATTGTTTTCCGGCCTGCGAGCAAAGCCCGGCGCGAACCGGGCTTTGCTTGATGCCGGGGGCAGGGCATCAGGCGCGCAGCATCAGCGTGGCGTGATAGCGCCACACTTTGGGATCGGCGCTGACGAGCGGCATGCCTTCATGGAGTGCCTGCGCGACCATCACGCGGTCGAACGGATCGGCATGATCCGGAAAATCGGGTAGTGCGGCGACACCTTCGACGTGATCGCTGCTGATCGGCAATTCCGCAAAACCTGCGAGGCGGAATGCCGAACGCGCATCGCGTGGATGGACGGGCAGATTGCCGTTGCGGTATTCGATCGCGATTTCCCAGATGGACGCAGCGCTGACGTACAGCGTGTTTTCGGGATGTTCGATCAATGCTGCCGCAGTCGCCGAAAGTTGAGGCGCACCCTCAGCCGCCCATAGCGCGATGTGCGTATCGAGCAGCAGCTTCACGGTGCGAGCCCCTGTTCCGAGCTGGCATCGAAGTCGGTGGCAATCGATTCATCGCCGGTATTGAATGCCTCGACGGTGGTCGGGATATTCAGCCCTGCAAGCAACTGACGGGCTGCACCGATGCGCTTGGGTGCGGCATAAGGAACGATCCGGGCAACCGGATGACCATTGCGGGCGATCACGACTTCGGATTCTCGCCCCAATTCAAGCGCTTCGACGAGGCTCGAGAGCCGTGACTTGGCGTCGTGCATGTTGACGATCGGCATGATCGACTCTTGGTTAGCTAAATGATGTTAGCTAGTCTAGCAGGCCGAAACGACGACCGCAGGCTGGCCGCATGGCCAATCCGCCGCGAGGCGGCCAACCTGTTTGCGTCCGTCAGTTCCCGCTGCCGCGCGCGACGCGGCGCGCCTTCACCGATTCCGCGAGGCCTTCGAGCACCTTCACGCTGTCGTCCCACGCGATGCACGCGTCGGTGATGCTCTGGCCGTAGGTCAGCGGGCAGCCTTCCTTCAGGTCCTGACGCCCCTCGACCAGGTGCGACTCGATCATCACGCCGACGATGCGCGCGTCGCCGGCCGCGACCTGGCGGCCGATGTCCGCGCACACGGGGATCTGGTTCTCGTGCTTCTTCGAGCTGTTCGCGTGGCTCGCGTCGATCATCAGGCGCGCGGCGAGGCCGGCCTTGCCGATGTCCGCGCATGCGGCGTTCACGCTTTCCGCGTCGTAGTTGGGCGCCTTGCCGCCGCGCAGGATCACGTGGCAGTCCTCGTTGCCGGCCGTCGACACGATCGCCGAGTGACCGCCCTTGGTTACCGACAGGAAATGGTGCGGCTGCGATGCGGCCTTGATCGCGTCGACCGCGATCTTCACGTTGCCGTCGGTGCCGTTCTTGAAGCCGACCGGGCACGACAGCCCCGATGCCAGTTCGCGGTGCACCTGCGACTCGGTCGTGCGCGCGCCGATCGCACCCCACGAGATCAGGTCGGCGATGTACTGCGGGCTGATCATGTCGAGGTATTCGGTCGCGGCCGGCAGCCCCATCTCGTTGATCTGCAGCAGCAGTTCGCGCGCGGTGCGCAGTCCTTCGTTGATCTTGAAGCTGTTGTCCAGGTGCGGATCGTTGATGAGCCCCTTCCAGCCGACCGTCGTGCGCGGCTTCTCGAAGTACACGCGCATCACGATTTCCAGCTCGCCCTTGAAGCGTTCGCGCTCCTTCACGAGCCGCCCCGCGTACTCGATCGCCGCCTTCGTATCGTGGATCGAGCAGGGCCCGATCACGACGATCAGCCGGTCGTCCATCCCGTGCAGGATGCGGTGCATCGACTGGCGCGAGTTGTAGATCAGCTCGGACGCGGCTTCGGAGCACGCGAATTCGCGGATCAGGTGGGCGGGCGGCGTCAGTTCCTTGAGTTCGCGAATGCGGACGTCGTCGGTATTGTGCGGGGGCATGCTGTTTCTCCTAATTTTCCGGGGCGCCGTTCGGTCAATGTGCGTGCGGCAGATTCATCAATTCAGGCAATTCAGTGGTTTCGGTCGGGGCCGCGGAATCCGCTGCGGCGGCGACCGGCTGGCGAAGGGCGAAAAAAAACCGCCGGGTTCGCCGGCGGTTTTTTCGGGAATTTCGGTTGCGCTTTACGCGCCATCAACCCTCTCGATCCGCCAGCGGTCTGAGATGCCAAAAAAAGTAAAAATAAAACTTGGCGGACATGACGGAGATTCGGTTCGTCAAAAAAGTTGATTCGGAATTTATACCCTGTCGCCGCGCGGCTGGCAACTAGGTTTGCTCGAAAATGCGGACAATCCGCGCGTTTTATTCAAAATGCGCGGATTGTCTGCGTCGCGATGCGGTTATGCCGTACCGCCGACCGTCATCTTGTCGATCCGCAGGGTCGGCTGGCCGACGCCGACGGGCACGCTCTGGCCTTCCTTGCCGCACACGCCGACGCCCGAGTCGAGCGACATGTCGTTGCCGATCATGCTCACGTACTTCAGCGATTCCGGGCCGCTGCCGATCAGCGTCGCGCCCTTCACCGGGTAGGTGATCTTGCCGTTTTCGATCATGTACGCCTCGGAGGCCGAGAACACGAACTTGCCGTTCGTGATGTCGACCTGGCCGCCGCCGAAGTTCACCGCGTACAGGCCGTTCTTCACCGACCCGATGATTTCCTGCGGATCCTTGTCGCCGTTCAGCATGTACGTGTTAGTCATGCGCGGCATCGGCAGCGCCGCGTACGACTCGCGCCGCGCGTTGCCAGTGACGGGCATCTTCATCAGGCGCGCGTTCAGCGTGTCCTGGATGTAGCCCTTCAGGATGCCGTCCTCGATCAGCGTCGTGCACTGCGTCGGGTTGCCTTCGTCGTCGATGTTCAGCGAGCCGCGGCGGTTCGGCAGCGTGCCGTCGTCGACCACCGTCACGCCCTTCGCTGCGACCTGCTCGCCGATCCGGCCGGCGAACGCCGACGAACCCTTGCGGTTGAAGTCGCCCTCGAGACCGTGGCCGATCGCCTCGTGCAGCAGCACGCCCGGCCAGCCCGGCCCGAGCACCACCGTCATCGCACCGGCCGGCGCGGGGCGGGCGTCGAGGTTGACGAGCGCTGCGTGCACGGCGTCGTCGACGTAGCGCGACAGCACTTCGTCGGTGAAATAGCCGTAGTCGAAGCGGCCGCCGCCGCCGCCGGAGCCGATTTCGCGGCGGCCGTTCTGTTCTGCGATCACCGTGACCGACACGCGCACGAGCGGGCGGATGTCGGCGGCCAGCGCACCGTCGCTGCGCGCGACCAGCACGACGTCGTATTCGCCGGCGAGGCCCGCCATCACCTGCGTGACGCGCGGGTCGCGGCCGCGCGCCATCTTCTCGATGCGCTCGAGCAGCTTGACCTTGGCCGTCGCGTCGAGCGACGCGAGCGGATCGGACGGCAGGTACAGGTCGCGGCCCGAGATGCCCTTGAGCGACGTTGCCGCCTTGATCTTCTGGCGGCCGCCGCCGGCCGCCGCGATCGCCTTGGTGGCCGCGGCCGCCTGGGCGATGGCTTCCGGCGACAGGTCGTCCGAGTAAGCGAACGCGGTGCGGTCGCCTGCGACCGCGCGCACGCCGACGCCCTGGTCGATGCTGAAGCTGCCCGACTTCACGATGCCTTCCTCGAGGCTCCACGCTTCGCTGCGGGTCGCCTGGAAGTACAGGTCCGCGTAGTCGACGCGATGCGTGAAGATGTCGGCGATCGTGCGCGTGAGCAGGCTCTCGTCGAGGCCGTACGGCGTGAGGAGGATATCCTTCGCCAGCGCAAGGTTGCGGATGCCGGGTTCGATGATGTTCATGCGGGTATCGAGGGTTCTCAAAAAGTTGTCGGGTGCGTTCTGGGCAGATGGGTTTGGCCGGGCGTCGTTTCAAGCGCCGCGGCGCTCCGGCGGTTCAGGCCAGCACGCGATGCCGCCACGCGGGCAGGCTCTGGCGCACGTCGGCGATGCGCTGCGGATCGATGACGCCGGTCACGACGCTCGCGCCCTCGTCGCGAACCGCGACGATCTCGCCCCATGGGTCGATCAGCATGCTGTGGCCCCAGGTGCGCCGGCCGTTCTCGTGCTTGCCGCCCTGTGCGGCAGCCAGCACGTAGCATTGATTCTCGACGGCCCGCGCGCGCAGCAGCATTTCCCAGTGCGCGCGGCCCGTCGTATACGTAAACGCCGACGGCACGACGATCAGCGCGCAGTCGCCCATCCTGCGGTACAGCTCCGGAAAGCGCAGATCGTAACAGACCGACAGGCCGACCCGCCCGAACGGCGCGTCGAACGCGACGACCGTATTGCCCGCGCGGATCGTGCGCGCTTCGTCGAACGATTCGTCGCCTTTCTCGAAGTTGAACAGGTGGATCTTGTCGTAGCGGGCCGCTTCGTGGCCGCTCGGGTCGAACACGAGCGTGGTGTTCAGCACGCGATCGGGCTCCGGCGCCTTCAGCGGCAATGTGCCGCCGATCACCCAGATGCCGTGTTGCTGCGCGGCCTCTGCGAGAAAGCGCTGGATCGGACCGTCGCGGTAGGCTTCGGCGAGCGCGAGCTTGTCGGTGTCGCGGTGGCCCATGAAGCAGAAATACTCGGGCAGCAGCACGAGCTGCGCACCTTCGCCGGCGGCTTCCGCGATCAGGCGGCGTGCCTCTGCGAGATTGCTCGCGACGTCCGGCGTGCTCACCATCTGCAGCGCGGCGACCCGCAAGGGCGTGGCGGAACGGGTGTGATCGGTCATCGCAGGATCGATTGCGTAATAAATGGGGTGCGGCCCGGCACCGTGCGCGGATCAGTGGCTCGCCGCATTGGCCGGCCCGTGGTTCATCTTACCCTGATCGCCCTGCACCCGCTCGATGTGCGGATGCGCCCACGAGCCGGTGATCGAGTAGTCGAGCGCGAACGCGTGCGACAGCGTTTCCGACAGCGCGTAGTTCGCGGCCAGCACGCCGACTCCGAGCAGCGGGTTGATGATCGCGGCCGCGATCGCCGCCGTGCCGGCGCCGATCTTCGGCGCGACATGCGCGTGCAGGTCCTGCGTCTCGGTGCCGAGGTCGACCGCGCCGCGCACCGTCACGTTCGCCGGCGCCGTCGTCATCGAGAAGTCGTCGGTGCGCGCGATGCCGTTCGAAATCCGGCTTGTGCCCGTAATCTTGTCGAACGGCAGCCCCTTGCCGACCACGTCGCGGAAATTCAGCGTCAGGAACCGTGCGAGGCTTTGCAGGCTCAGCACGCCGAGCAGTTTCGCTGCGCCCGGATCGACCTTCAGGATCTGGCCGTGCTCGAGGTCGAGCGCGACCTGGCCGCCGAACGACGGGAAGTCGACCGCGGTCGGGCCGCCGCGCCAGCCGACCTTGCCCGTTATCGTGCCGTGGCCGTCCGCCAGCGTGCGGGGCAGGCCGACGCGGTCGAGCAGCGCGCCTGCATTGCCGATGTCGAGCTTGAAGTCGAACACGCTGCGTCGCGGCGCGTCGGCTTCGTCGACGCCGCGGGCGAGTGCGCGGCGCGACGTGCGCCAGTTGCCGGTTGCCGTCAGCTTCGCGGCGGGGTTCGCCAGTTCGAGCTTGTCGAGCTGCCACACCGGCGCGCCGTCCTCGTCGATGTTGCGTGCGTTGACGACGAGCCGGCCGATGTCGTGATCGCGCGCGACGACCTGGTCGACGATCAGGTCGACCGACGGCATCGGTCGGTCGGTCGGCGTCGGCAGGTTCATCGCGCGGCCGACGAGGTCGTGCTGCGCGCTTTGCGGAATCACGAGCTTCGCGAGCCGCGCGTTCAGCACGCCCGCGCCGTTGTGGCCGCCGCCCGGCGCCCACGACAGATAGCCCGATACCTGGTTCGACGCGACGTTCGCCTGCCACAGCTCGTCGACGTGCGACGCGCCGACGATCACGTTCTCCCAGTTGCGCTTGAGCAGCTTCAGCGTGCCGAAGTGGAGCGCGAAGCGCTTGGGCGTGAAGCTCGCGAAGTCGACGCGCGGGGTGTCCTGCGGCTGCGGCGTGCGCGTCGAAGCCGGCTGCAGCGTGCGGGCCAGCGCGATCCACGCGTCGGCATCGAGCTCGTTGACGTCGACGGCCGCGCTCACGCCATCCTGCGGCATGTCGGGCATCCGGTGGATGCCCATCGCGCCGCGCACCGCGCGCAACGGCTCGCCGGGCGTCGCGTCGAGCAGGTAGCTCGCGGACACCGGGCCGAGCGTCAGGTCGGCGTGTTCGAGGCGCTTGCCGTCCGTCCGGGCCGCCGGCTGCAGCGTGAAGTGGAACGGCATCGGCGTGCCGGCCGGTTTCTCGAACGGCGCCGGGAAGTTCAGTGCGACGCCCGTCAGGTCGGAATGGGCGGTGACTTCGGGCAGCCGGCCCGGCGCGCCGCGCACGGCGAGCCGGTACGGCGCATCGCCGACCACATGCTCGAGCAGCGCCGCGGCCGTGCCGCGCAGGTTCAGGCCGCGCGCGGCGTCGAGCGCGAGCTTGCCGTCGACGTCCACTGCATACGGGCCATGCGACCGGAAGTTGCCGCTCGCCCGCACCGGCCCGCCGAGGAAGCGCCCCGACAGGTCGTGCAGCGATGCGCCGGCCTCGGTGAAGCGCACGCTGCCGCGCAGCGCGGACAGCGGCGGCACGCCGTCGGTCGACAGCGTGTTGCCGCCGAACGCGAGCGCGCCTTCGACGTGCGTATGCGGATGCGGTACGTGCTGCGGAATCGTGATCTTCAGCGCGAGCGACGCCGGGCCCTGCGCATCGATCCGCTGGCCGATGTGCCCGCTCATCGTGCCGAGCGAGCTGTTGTCCGCGTAGTCGATCAGGTCGGCGAGCGGGCCTTGCGCGTGGCCGTCGATCACGAGCGGTGACTTCGGCGGATTGCCGAGATCGTCGATGCGGCCCATGACTTTCGTCAGCACGACGCGCTTGTAGTGCGCACGCGCGATGTCGAAGTGCAGCTTGTTCTGCGCGAGCTCGAACACGCCGTCGATTCCGTCGAGCGCCGGCCAGACGCTCGGCGTACCGTTCGCGAGCTTGCGCGGCGGGTAGGGCGTCGGCTCGAAGCGCCCGCCGGTGAACGGCGCGACGATGTGGAACACGCCTGCATCCGGCTCGTGTTCGAACGGGAATTTGTCGAGCGGGCCGCGGGCGACGATCGACGCGCCCTTGGTCACCTGGCCGTCCTGCAACGCATGGCCGAGATAGTCGCGCAGGTGATCGGACATCCCGGTCGGCAGATAGCGCGGAATGCGCGCGACCGACGCGCGTGCGAAATCCGCGCGCAGGTCGAGCGAGCCGCGCCCGTGCCCGGGATTCGTGTACGTGCCCGACACCGTGATCTCGGCATCGGGGTTCGAGACGAGCAGGTCGGGCAGCGTCACGTCGACGCGCGCGTGCTTGTCGCCCGGTGCCGGCGTGACGACCCATTTCGCGTTGCCGCGCAGCCGGTCGAAAGTCAGGCGCGGCTCGTCGAATTCGCCGGGCACCGTGACAGCCGCATTGACCGTGTCGAAGTGCGCGGTGCCGCCCGTCTCGTTCGCATCGATGCGGCCCCACAGGTTCTCGACGCCCGGCCAGCCGGCGCGCGGGTGGCCGCGCGGGGACAGCCCCGGCGGCGGTTCCTGCGCGGCGACGCTGATGCCCTGCAGGTCGCCGAGAAAGCGGTAGCGCACGATCGGCGCCGCGCCGGTGCGCCGCTCCTCGTCGGCGAGGTCGGCCCGCGCCGGCTTCGCGCGTTCCACCTTGATTTGATAGTTCGACACCATCCCGCGCGGGTCGAGCTTGATCAGCTCGTTGCGCAGGCGCGCCGGCAGCGGCAGCCCGCGAATGAACTCGCTGAGGATGCCGAGATCGACGCGGTCGCCCACGACGCTCAGCAACTGCCCCTGGTCGGCGGTCGGCACGCGATAGCGGGCGGTCAGCGTCGACAGCGCGAGCGAGCGGGCGAGCGGTGTGCCGTCCGGAAGCGGCGGCTGGCCGAGCTCCGCGTTGAAGCGCGTCAGGTGCAGCGTGTAGTCGCGGCCGGCGTCGAGTGCCATGTCCCAGCCGAAACCGACCGTCGGCACGTCGAGGCGCGGCTGGGTCGGCCGCACCTGCAGCACGACGTCGGCGCCTTGCAGGTCGCCGCCTGCCGAGCGCAGGTGGCCGTCCTGAAAGGTCGCCCAGATCGCGTTGTCGATGCGGCCCGCATGGGCCGTCAGCGGCAGGTCGAGATAGCGGCCGAGCGTTTGCAGGTCGACGGGCCCCGTCGACAGATACGCGTCGCCCGTCCAGTTCGACGGCTTGCCGATCGGCGCGAGCCGCATGTGCTTGAAGCGCGCGCGGAAATCGAGCGGGCCGAGCAGCAGCGTGCCGTTCGCGGGCGCCTGCAGCGCGGCCTTGTGGACGAGGCCGTCGTTGAGCACCGCGAGCCGGATGCCCGATAGCGCGAGCTCCGGCGCGTCGTGCTGCGCGTCGCGCCAGCGCAGGGTGCCGTTGCGCAGCACGATCGCTTCCTGTTTCAGCAGCCACGTGCCGAAGGTGTCGTTGCCGCCGTGGGTGGTCGCGACGCCGACGCCCGCGACGCTCAGCGAGCCGTCGGCCGCGCGTGCGATCACCAGATCGGGGTGGTCGACGATCAGGCTCGACAGCGCGGGCGACAGCCGCAACAGCGACATCCACGACAGTGCGGCGGTCGCATGCGGGACCGACAACGCGATCTGGCCATCACGGCCACGGATGGTGAGGTTGGCGACCTCGACGCCCGGCTGCATGCCGGACCAGTGCGGAGACAGTTTGCCGATCGAAAGCTGCGCGTGAAGCTTGTCGGACACCGCGCGCTCGATGCGCGGGCGGAATTCGTCGATGCGCGGCAGCAGCACGTAGCGCAGCCCGAGGAACGCGCCGGACGCGACGAAGTAAGCGCCGACCCCGACCGCCAGCGTCACCCTGAACACGCGACGCAGGACCGGATGATCGTGCTTCGGAGGTCCCGCTTCGGGCGCAGCTACGGCGGATTCCTGACGGTCGGACATGCGGCGGACGGGCGGCGATATGGTAGTTTTGCAGACTGACGTTGAAATGTATCACACGGGTTCGTGCCGGCGGCCGTTGCGGCAGCTCGGCACGGGCTTTCCGGCGCGCGGTTTCGCGGCGGCGCACGTGCGTCGCGCGACACCGCGCCGAGTCCATGGGGCCTGTCGGCAGCGGGGCGCGCACGCGTTTCCCGGCGCGGCGGGCCTTACCGCCAGGCCCGCTTCTCGATGACCGACGCTTCCGCCCTGATCAGCCCGTCCTATTCCCGCTACATCGCCCGCGCGGTGGCTGCGCGTCCCGCGCTGTCCGACCAGATCGCCGCATGGGCCGCCGCGCCGCCCGGCCGCGCGCAACTCGACGCGCGCCCGAACGAGCCGCCCGGGCCGCCGGCCGGCTTGGGCGCGCCGACCGCACAGCGACCCAATCGGGCGCGCGCTGCGGCAGTTGCGCGCCGAGGTTCGGCGCGGTCGCGGAGCGCGACCAGGTGTCGCTGACGTCGCCGAGGTGACGTCAGCGATGACCGATCTCGCCGAAGCGGCCGTGCAGCGCTCGCTCGCGCTGCTGTCGGACGAACTCGAGGCGATGTACGGCGAGCCGCGCGGCGCCGACGGCCAGCGCGTGGTGCTCGGCGTGGTCGGGATGGGCAAGCTCGGCGGGCGCGAGCTGAACGTGTCGTCGGACATCGACCTGATCTTCGTCTACGAGGACGACGGCGAGACGACCGGCGGCACGCGCGCGCCGTTGTCCACGCAGGAATACTTCACGCGGCTCGGCCGGCGCCTGATCGGCGTACTGTCCGAGGTCACGGCCGACGGCTACGTGTTTCGCGTCGACATGCGGCTGCGCCCGAACGGCGATTCGGGGCCGCTCGTCTGCAGCCTCGGCATGCTCGAGGAATATTTCTACGTGCAGGGGCGCGAATGGGAGCGCTACGCGTGGATCAAGGGGCGGCTCGTGTCGGAAGGCCGCAGCGATGCCGCGCAGCGGCTCGCGTCGCAGCTCGAGGCGATCGTCAAGCCGTTCGTGTACCGCCGCTACCTCGATTTCGGCGTGATCGGCGCGATCCGTTCGCTGCATCTGCAGATTCGCCAGGAAGCCGCGCGCCGTGCGTCGATGCGGCCGGACAAGGCCGACGACGTCAAGCTCGGGCGCGGCGGGATCCGCGAGATCGAATTCAGCGCGCAGGTGTTCCAACTGATCCGCGGCGGTCAGGATGCGGAGTTCCGCGTGCGGCCGACGCTCGCCGTGCTGCGCCATGCGCAGGCGCGCGGGCTGATCGGCGAGGACGTGTGCGAGCGCCTGACCGACGCGTACAACTTCCTGCGCACGCTCGAGCACCGGCTGCAATACCGCGATGACGCGCAGACGCATGCGATGCCGGTCGACCCGGACGAGCGCGCGGCGCTGGCCGCGTCGCTCGGCTTTGGCGACTACGCGGCGCTGATGACGGTGCTGGATGGCCATCGCACGTTCGTCGAGGCGCAGTTCGATCAGATATTCGCCGACAAGGTGAACGGCGGTGGCCCGTGCGCGGCGGGCGAAGACACGGCGGCCGCGTGGGTCTGGAGCGGGGCGCCCGCCTACGACGGGGAGGACGACACGCTGCTCGCCCGCCGAGGCGGGCTGGGCTTCGCCGATCCGGCCACGGTGCTCGCGCGGTTGCGCGCGATCTGGCAGTCGTCGCGCTACGCCGGCCTGCCGGAAAAGAGCCGGCAGCGCTTCGACAGCGTCGCGCAGCGCGCGCTCGAAGCCGCGCCGCGGATCGACGCCGCGCGCCGCGACGACACCGTCGTCCGGTTGTTCGACCTGCTCGAGACGGTCAGCCGGCGCGGCGTCTATCTGGCGCTGCTGACCGAATATCCGGCCGCGCTCGACCGCGTGCTGTCCGTGCTCGGTGCGACGCGCTGGGGTGGTGGCTACCTGATCCGCCACCCGCAGCTGCTCGACGAACTGCTCGACGACGAAGCGATCGCGAGCCCGTTCGACTGGCCCGCGTTCAAGGATGCGTTGCGTGCGCGCCTCGCGGCAGCCGACGGCCCCGAGCAGCAGATGGACCTGCTGCGGCACGCGCAGCACGCGGAGGTGTTCCGCATCCTGCTGATCGACCTGGCGGGGCAGTTGTCGGTCGAGCATGTCAGCGACCGCCTGTCCGAGCTGGCCGATGCGGTGCTCGACGTGACGATCGAAGTGGTCTGGTCGCAGCTCGCGAAGCGCCATCGCGACGTGCCGAAGTTCGCGGTGATCGCGTACGGCAAGCTCGGCGGCAAGGAGCTCGGCTACGCGTCGGATCTCGACCTGATCTTCCTGTACGACGACCCCGACGAGCGCTCGGCGGACGTCTACACGACGTTCACGCGCCGGCTGATCACGTGGCTCACGACGGCGACCGGCGCGGGCGCGCTGTTCGACATCGACCTGCGGCTGCGGCCGAACGGCGAGGCTGGGCTGCTCGTCACCGATCTCGACGCGTTCCGCCGCTACCAGTTGCGCGAGGGCGACGCGGCGAACACCGCGTGGGTGTGGGAGCACCAGGCGCTGACGCGTGCGCGCTACAGCGCGGGCGACGCGCAGATCGGCACGGACTTCGAGGCGATCCGCCACCAGGTGCTGACGACGCCGCGCGACGGGGGCGTGCTCGCGAAGGAAATCGTCGACATGCGCGGCAAGGTGTTTGCCGGTCACCCGAACCAGACCGAGCTGTTCGATTTGAAGCACGATCGCGGCGGGATGGTCGACATCGAGTTCATCGTCCAGTACTGGGTGCTGCTGCATGCGTCGAGCGATGCCGAGCTGATCCGCAACACCGGCAACATCGCGCTGCTGCGCGAGGTCGCGCGCTTCGGGCTGATGGGCGAGGACGAGGCCGAGCGCGTCGGCGCGGCGTACCGCAAGTACCGGAAGCTGCAGCACAAGCTGCGACTCGACGGGATGGAGAAGGCGCGGGTCGATCCGGCCGTGGTGGCCGCCGAGCGGGCGGCCGTGACGGCGCTGTGGGCGCGCGTGTTCGGGGCCGTTGAAACGAATGTTTGAGTCGGGTGTTTGAGGCGGTCGTTCGAATCGGCGGGGCAGGGCGGACGCGATCGCGTGCCGCTTTCCGCAAAAAAAGACCGGCGCATGCGCCGGTCTTTTTGCATTCAGCCGACGGGTGCCGGTGTCAGGCCGCCAGCATTTCCTTCGCGTGCTTGCGCGTCGTCGCGGTGATTTCGAGGCCGCCGAGCATCCGCGCGACTTCCTCGACGCGGCTGGCCTTGTCGAGCGGGATGACCGACGACACGGTGCCGCCGCGGTCGTCGGCACCCTTCGCGACCTGGAAGTGATGGTCGCCGCGCGCGGCGACCTGCGGCAGGTGCGTCACGCACAGCACCTGGCGGTCGCGCCCGAGCTGGTGCAGCAGGCGCCCGACCACTTCGGCGACGCCGCCGCCGATCCCCGTGTCGACTTCGTCGAAAATCAGCGTCGGCGTCGGGCTGGCCGCGCTGGCGATCACCGCGAGCGCGAGGCTGATCCGTGCGAGTTCGCCGCCGGACGCGACTTTCGCGAGCGGCCGCAGCGGCACGCCGGGGTGCCCGGCGACGCGGAATTCGACCTGCTCGAGCCCGTGCGGGCCGCCGTCGGCGAGCGGGACGAGCGCGACTTCGAAGCTGCCGCCCGCCATCGACAGTTCCTGCATGCCGGCCGTGACGGCCGTGCCGAGCGCCTTGGCTGCGTGCGTGCGTGCCTTCGACAGGCGTTTCGCGTCGTCGAGATAGGCTTCCCGCGCCTTTGCCTGCGCGGCTTCGAGCGCGCCGAGGTCGGCGGCTGCGTCGAGCGCGGCGAGCTGCGCGCGGCGTGCCGCGTGTTCCTCGTGCAGCGTGTCGGGCGGCAACCGGAACTTGCGGGCGGTCGAGTGCAGCGCATCGAGGCGGGCCTCGACCTGTGCGAGCCGGGCCGGGTCGAGATCGAGACGCTGCGCGTAGTGCGACAGCGAATAGACGGCTTCCTGCAACTGGATCTCGGCCGGTTCGAGCGACGCGAGCGCATCGCCGAGCCCCGTATCGTAGTCGGCGAGGCTGCGCAGCTTCGACACGATCGCGCCGAGCTGCGGCAGCATGGCGTCGTCGGCCTCGGACAGGGCATTGAGGGCGCCCTGCACGCCGGCGATCAGGTTCGCCGAATGCGACAGGCGCTTGTGCTCGCTGCCGACTTCGTCCCATTCGCCGGGTTGCGGCGCGAGCTTGTCGAGTTCGGCGAGCTGCCACGCGAGCTTTTCGCGTTCGAGCTGCAGTTCGCGTTCGTGCGCCTTCGCGGCGTCGATCGCCTGTGTCGCGTCGCGCCATACGCGCCACGCGCGGGCGACGTTCGCGGCATCGGCGACGAGCCCCGCATGGGTGTCGAACAGTTCGCGCTGCGCATCGGGACGCATCAGCAACTGGTGCGCATGCTGGCCGTGGATGTCGACCAGCATCTCGCCGAGTTCGCGCAACTGCGCGAGTGTCGCGCTGGTGCCGTTGATGAACGCGCGCGAGCGGCCGTTCGCGTCAATCACGCGGCGCAGCATCACGGTGTCCTCGGCGTCGAACGCGTGTTCGTCGAGCCAGCGCGCGACACGGTCGTGCGGCGTGAATTCGGCGGTGATGTCGGCGCGGCCGCAGCCGGCGCGCACGACGCTTGCGTCGGCGCGTTCGCCGAGTGCGAGCGCAAGGGCGTCGATCAGGATCGATTTGCCGGCGCCGGTTTCGCCGGAAAAGACGGTGAAGCCGCTGTCGAATTCGAGATCGAGCGCGGCGACGATGACGAAGTCGCGAATCGAGAGGTGGCGGAGCATGGTGTCGGGCGTGGGTGCGTCAGGACGCCTTGTCGTCTTCGTTCGATGCGTGTTCGTTCCAGTGCAGCTTCTTGCGCAGCGTCGCGTAATAGCTGTAGCCGATCGGGTGCAGGAACGGCACCGTGTGCTTCGAGCGGCGCACCTCGATCGTGTCGTTCAGTTCGAGCGCGGTAAACGACTGCATGTCGAAGTTCACGTTGACGTCGCGGCCGCCGACGATCTGGATCGCTATTTTCGAGTCGTCGGGCAGCACGATCGGCCGGTTCGACAGCGCGTGCGGCGCGATCGGCACGAGCACGATGCCCTGGAGTTGCGGATGCAGGATCGGGCCGGCCGACGACAGCGCGTAGGCGGTCGAGCCGGTCGGCGTCGCGACGATCAGGCCGTCCGAGCGCTGGTTGTACATGTACCGGCCGTCGACTGACGCGCGCAGCTCGACCATCCCGGAGAAGCCGCTGCGGTTCACGACGACGTCGTTGAACGCGATCGCATGGTAGATCGGTTCGCCGTCGCGCATGATCCGTGCCTCGAGCAGCGAGCGCTCCTCGCGCTCGAACTTGCCCGACAGGATCACCGGGACGAGTGCCTGCATGTCGGCAGCCGCGATGTCCGTGATGAAGCCGAGCCGCCCGTGGTTGATCCCGATCAACGGCGTCTTGTATGGCGCGAGCTGGCGGCCGATGCCGAGCATCGTGCCGTCGCCGCCCAGCACGACCGCCACGTCGGCGCGCGCCCCGATTTCGGCCGGGGTGAGCGCCGGATAGCCGGAGATGCCGATTTCGCGCGCGGTTTCGCCTTCGAAGACGACCTCGAAGCCCAGCTTCGCGATGCAGCCAGCCAGCGTGGCGAGCGGCTCGGCGATGCCGGGCGTGTTGCTCCGGCCGACGAGCGCGACAGTGTTGAACTGATTACCGGTTTTCATGCCGGCATTACACCATAGCTCGTTGACGAAAAGAACCGGCTGTGCGCCGGCGGGGCCGGATCGGGCCAGCCCGCTCGACGCAGGCCGCGGCCACTCGCCGTGGTCGCGCGGTTGCGCTAAAATTTTCCACCATGCTAGATCCTCGCGCACGAACCCTCCTCAAAACCCTGATCGAACGGTATATCGCCGACGGTCAGCCGGTCGGCTCGCGCACGTTGTCCCGTTACTCCGGGCTCGAGCTGAGCCCGGCGACGATCCGCAACGTGATGTCCGACCTGGAGGAGCTCGGACTCGTGTCGAGCCCGCACACGTCGGCCGGCCGCGTGCCGACGCCACGCGGCTATCGGCTGTTCGTCGACACCATGCTGACGGTCGAGGCGCCGATCGACGCCGAGGCCGTTGCCCGGCAGGTGCAGAACACGCTGCAGGCCGGCGAACCGCAACAGCGGGTGGTGGCGGCCGCGGCGAGCGTGCTGTCGAACCTGTCGCAGTTCGCGGGTGTCGTGCTGACGCCGCGCCGCAGCCACGTGTTCAAGCAGATCGAGTTCATGCGCCTGTCGGACAAGCGCATCCTGCTGATCATCGTCACCCCCGAGGGCGACGTGCAGAACCGGATGCTCGCGACGCCGCGCGATTATTCGCCGTCGCAGCTCACCGAGGCGTCGAATTACATCAACGCGCACTTTGCCGGCCTGTCGTTCGACGAGGTGCGCCGCCGCCTGCGCGACGAGATCGACCAGTTGCGCGGCGACATGACCACGCTGATGCATGCGGCCGTGACGGCCAGCACCGAGGTGCCCGATACCGAGGACACCGTGCTCATTTCCGGCGAGCGCAACCTGCTCGAAGTGGCAGACCTGTCGTCCGACATGGCACGGCTGCGCAAGCTGTTTGACGTTTTCGACCAAAAGACGGGCTTCCTGCAACTGCTCGACGTGTCGAGCCACGCCCAGGGCGTGCAGATTTTCATCGGCGGCGAATCGACGCTCGTGCCGATCGAGGAAATGAGCGTCGTCACCGCGCCTTACGAGGTGAACGGCCAGATCGTCGGCACGCTCGGCGTGATCGGGCCGACCCGCATGGCCTACAACCGCGTCATCCCGATCGTCGACATCACCGCGCGCCTGCTGTCGCTCACGCTGAGCCAGCAATAACCGGCGCCGATACCGTCCCGCAATCGTGCCGCAGCGCCGTGCGCGCTGCCATTCGGCCGAACGGCCAGCCGACCGGAGCGGGGCGGCCCGCTATAATTGAGGGCCGTCCGACTGCGTGCCCCGAGCACATTCCTGCCCATGCGTTTCGATCTTGAGCCGCCTTCGAGCACCGCGGCCGCCCATCGCATCGGCGTGCTGCTGATCAACCTTGGCACGCCCGACGCCCCGACACCGCGCGCGGTGCGGCGCTACCTGGCCGAATTCCTGTCGGACCCGCGTGTCGTCGAAATCCCGCAGGCCGTCTGGCAGGTGCTGCTGCGCACGCTGATCCTGCCGCTGCGCGGGCGCGCGTCCGCGAAGAAATACGCGGCCGTCTGGATGCCGGAAGGCTCGCCGCTGCGCGTGTATACCGAGCGCCAGACCGAAGGCGTGCGGCACCTGCTCGCATCGAACGGCTATCAGGTGAAGGTCGACTACGCGATGCGCTACGGCAGCCCGAACATTGCGCACGCGCTCGCACAGTTCAAGCGGGCGGGCGTCGAGCGCGTGCTGCTGATGCCGATGTATCCGCAATACTCCGCGTCCACCACTGCGACGGCGTTCGATGCCGCGTTCGCGGCGCTCGCGCGGATGCGCAACCAGCCGGAAGTGCGCACGGTGCGGCATTACGCCGACCATCCGGCCTATATCCACGCGCTTGCCGAGCAGGTGCGCCAGTATTGGGCGCAGCATGGCCGGCCCGACTTTGCGGCCGGCGACAAGCTCGTGCTGAGCTTTCACGGCGTGCCGAAGCGCACGCTCGACCTCGGCGACCCGTATCACGACCAGTGTCAGCAGACGGGCGCGCTGCTGATGGCCGCGCTCGGACTGTCGACGCTCGAATGCCGCGTCACCTTCCAGTCGCGCTTCGGCAAGGCCGAGTGGCTGCAGCCGTACACGGCGCCGACGCTGCGCGAGCTTGGCGAGGCCGGCGTGCGGCGGGTCGATGTGTTCTGTCCCGGTTTCACGGCCGATTGCCTGGAGACGATCGAGGAGATCGGAATGGAAGTGCGCGACGAGTTCATCGCGGGCGGCGGCCAGGCGTTTCACCGGATTCCGTGCCTGAACGGCGCGCCCGCATGGATCGGCGCGATCGGCGAAATCGTCGCCGAGAATCTGCAGGGCTGGCCCGTGAAGGCGGCGCAACCCGAGGCGGTGAACTGAAATGATGGCTCGGCCGCGGCTTGCACGGCGTTCGCTACGCCGCGCGCGGGCGGCCCGGCGGAGGCTGACATGAATTACAGGATTTCGACGGAACCCGGCGCGAAGCTGCGCATCGACAAATGGCTATGGTCGGCCCGCTTCTTCAAGACCCGTTCGCTCGCGTCCGACGCGGTCGACAAGGGACACGTGAAGATCGGCGGGGCGTCCGTGAAGCCGGCGAAGGAAGTGCGGGTGGGCGACGAGGTCGAGATTGCGATCGACGGCATCGTCTGGCACATTGCCGTGCTCGGCATCTGCGACGTGCGCGGGCCCGCCAGCGTCGCGCAGACGCTTTACGAGGAAACGGAAGCGGGGCGCGCGGCGCGGCTCGCCGAACTCGAGCGGCGCCGCACGTATCGGGAGCCGGCGGCGGAGCTGCACGGCCGCCCGACCAAGCGCGACCGGCGCATCATCGACAGATTTTCTGGTGAGCGCTGAACATGTGATCGAAGGTCGCCAGCGCACTTCCGTACTCGGTCGTGCGGTCGGTGACGGCTCCGGACAGGCAAATGGTGGTGGTGCCGGCAATCAGTACCAGCGCGACCACCGATATGGCAAAGGTCAGTTTCACGGTACTCGCCTCGAGAAGACAGTGACTGTGGCGCCAGATGGATGTCAGGCGGCGGTCAGCTAGGGTAAACACGCTTTTTCCGACGCGTGAGTGCAGTGTAGTGCAGCCCCCTGTACCCAGCTAGTACTTGCCAGGTAAGGGTTGTTACAGGCCGTTTCGTCCGATTTGGCGGCAAATGCGTGCAATCTGGCGACTTGTCGCGTGGTTGTTTCGCGGCGATGGCGAATGCCCGCGAATAACCTTCTTGAAATCGCAGTTTTCGCCCCTATCTGCACCAGCAATGTGCGGTGCCGTCGGCATACGAGCCGGCGGTTGCCGATTTGGCTTCAACCTCTAATCGACTTTCAGCGACATGGAAAACACGCAAGAGAACCCGGCTACCCAATCGGCCGAAGACATCGGCAGCGAGAAGCAGGCGGCGCAAGGCGCTGCACCCGCCGCCGAAGCCGCCGACGCGGCGCTCGCGGAGGCTCAAGCCAAGGTCGCCGAGCTGCAGGAGAGCTTCCTCCGGGCGAAGGCCGAGACCGAGAACGTCCGCCGCCGCGCGCAGGACGACGTCTCGAAAGCGCACAAGTTTGCGATCGAGAACTTCGCCGAGCACCTGCTGCCCGTGCTGGACAGCCTCGAGGCAGCGGTCAACGACACGTCCGGCGACATCGCGAAGGTGCGCGAAGGCGTTGAACTGACGTTGCGTCAGCTGACGAGCGCGCTCGAGAAGGGCCGTGTCGTCGCGATCAACCCGGTCGGCGAGAAGTTCGATCCGCACCAGCACCAGGCCATTTCGATGGTGCCGGCCGAGCAGGAGCCGAACACCGTCGTCGCCGTGCTGCAAAAGGGCTACACGATCGCGGACCGCGTGCTGCGCCCGGCGCTCGTCACGGTCGCACAGCCGAAGTAAGGCCGCCGCGATGGTTCCCGCCGGCGTCGATCCGGCCGCGTTCGAAACGTTCGACATGCAGGCGCTGGCTGCCGGCACGTTCGACGCGGCAATCGCCGGTGCGGGCGACGCGCTCGCCGTGGTGTTCTTCTGGGGCGTCGACTGCTTCAACTGCGAGATCGCGAAGAAGGCGATGCTCGCGCAGTCCGACGCGATCCGCGCGCTGGGCCTGAAGTGGTTCCATTGCAACGTGTACGAACACCCTGAGCTGGGGCGCCGCTTCGGCCTGCACGGCGTGTCGACGTGGCTCTTCTTCCACCGCGGCAAGCGGCTCGGGCGCGCGACCGGCTGGCATGGCCTCGCGCAGTTCCAGGCGGCGGTGTCGGCGGCGCGCGCGAAGGTTGCCGCGGCGGCTGGCGAGTCGCTCGATCCGGCTGCCGGCGGAGATCGAAAAAATTTAATACCTGCTCGCTTGCCGGGTCTTGAAAACGGATCGGCCGGACGCATTTCGGGAACAGAGTTGAATTCTGGCGCGCGAAACTGCCCAGAAAAGTGGCGTTTCGCGCAGCAAACAAGCATTTCTGGAGATTAGGAAAAATGGGAAAGATCATCGGTATTGACCTCGGCACCACGAACTCGTGCGTCGCCATCATGGAAGGCAACCAGGTCAAGGTCATCGAGAACTCGGAAGGCGCGCGCACGACGCCGTCGATCATCGCCTACATGGACGATAACGAAGTGCTCGTCGGCGCGCCGGCCAAGCGTCAGTCCGTGACCAACCCGAAGAACACGCTGTTCGCGGTGAAGCGCCTGATCGGCCGCCGCTTCGAAGAGAAGGAAGTCCAGAAGGACATCGGCCTGATGCCGTACGCGATCATCAAGGCCGACAACGGCGACGCATGGGTCGAAGCGCACGGCGAGAAGCTCGCGCCGCCGCAGGTGTCGGCGGAAGTGCTGCGCAAGATGAAGAAGACGGCCGAAGATTACCTCGGCGAGCCGGTCACGGAAGCCGTGATCACGGTGCCGGCGTACTTCAACGACAGCCAGCGTCAGGCGACCAAGGACGCCGGCCGCATCGCGGGCCTCGAAGTCAAGCGGATCATCAACGAGCCGACCGCAGCCGCGCTCGCGTTCGGCCTCGACAAGGTCGAGAAGGGCGACCGCAAGATCGCCGTGTATGACCTCGGCGGCGGCACGTTCGACGTGTCGATCATCGAGATCGCGGACGTCGACGGCGAAATGCAGTTCGAAGTGCTGTCGACCAACGGCGACACGTTCCTCGGCGGCGAGGATTTCGACCAGCGCATCATCGATTACATCATCGGCGAGTTCAAGAAGGAGCAGGGCGTCGACCTGTCGAAGGACGTGCTCGCGCTGCAGCGCCTGAAGGAAGCGGCCGAAAAGGCGAAGATCGAGCTGTCGTCGAGCCAGCAGACCGAAATCAACCTGCCGTATATCACGGCAGATGCGTCGGGCCCGAAGCACTTGAACCTGAAGATCACCCGCGCGAAGCTGGAAGCGCTGGTCGAGGACCTCGTCGAGCGCACGATCGAACCGTGCCGGATCGCGATCAAGGACGCCGGCGTCAAGGTGTCGGACATCGACGACGTGATCCTGGTCGGCGGCCAGACCCGCATGCCGAAGGTCCTGGAGAAGGTGAAGGAGTTCTTCGGCAAGGATCCGCGCCGTGACGTGAACCCGGACGAAGCCGTCGCAGTCGGCGCGGCGATCCAGGGCCAGGTTCTGTCGGGCGACCGCAAGGACGTGCTGCTGCTCGACGTGACCCCGCTGTCGCTCGGCATCGAGACGCTCGGCGGCGTGATGACGAAGATGATCAACAAGAACACGACGATCCCGACGAAGCACGCACAGGTGTATTCGACGGCGGACGACAACCAGTCGGCCGTGACGATCAAGGTGTTCCAGGGCGAGCGCGAAATGGCGGCGGGCAACAAGCTGCTGGGCGAGTTCAACCTCGAAGGCATCCCGCCGTCGCCGCGCGGCGTGCCGCAGATCGAAGTGACCTTCGACATCGACGCGAACGGCATCCTGCACGTCGGCGCGAAGGACAAGGCGACCGGCAAGGAAAACAAGATCACGATCAAGGCGAACTCGGGCCTGTCCGACGCTGAAATCGATCAGATGATCAAGGACGCGGAAGCGAACGCAGCGGAAGACCACAAACTGCGCGAGCTGGCCGATTCGCGCAACCAGGGCGACGCGCTGGTCCACAGCACGAAGAAGGCGCTCACCGAGTACGGTGACAAGCTGGACGCGGGCGAGAAGGAAAAGATCGAAGCGGCGCTGAAGTCGCTCGAGGACGTCCTGAAGGACACGTCGGCCGACAAGGCGGCGATCGATGCGAAGGTCGAGGAACTCGGTCAGGCTTCGCAGAAGCTCGGCGAAAAGATGTACGCCGACATGCAGGCCCAGCAGGCAGGTGCAGCCGGCGCGGCGGGTGCAGCGGAAGGCGCGGCCCACGCGGGCGGTGCGCAGCAGGCTGCCGACGACGTCGTCGACGCCGAGTTCAAGGAAGTAAAGAAGGACTAAGCCGGGTTGCGATGGCACCGCACGCCGCGCGCGAGACGCGCGCGGCGCGGCTGAACAGCGGTCTGTCTTTCCTTCCGGATGGCCGGATCGACTCCACGCCTGGCGGGCTTCGCGGCCCTCCGGGCACATTTGTTTTTTGGCGGGTGCTGCGCGAGCCGTCCGCGGACGGCGCAGCGCCAGACGAGTCGAGAGACTTTACTGCGGGCGAAAGGAGCCGCCGCGTGCGTGACGCGTGACGGCACAGTGAATCGATATGGCGAAACGGGATTACTACGAGGTTCTGGGCGTCGCAAAGAATGCGAGCGACGACGAAATCAAGAAGGCATATCGCAAGCTTGCGATGAAGTACCACCCTGACCGCAATCCTGACAGCAAGGATGCGGAGGAGCATTTCAAGGAGGCGAAGGAAGCCTATGAAATGCTGTCGGACGGCCAGAAGCGGGCGGCGTACGATCAGTACGGCCACGCTGGCGTCGATCCGAACATGGGCGGTGCGGGCGGGCAGGGCTTCGGCGGCTTCGCGGATGCGTTCGGCGACATCTTCGGCGACATCTTCGGCCAGGCCGCGGGCGGCGCCGCGCGCGGCGGCCGTGGCGGTCCGCAGGTGTATCGCGGCGCCGACCTGCGCTACAGCATGGAGATCACGCTCGAGCAGGCCGCACACGGCTACGACACGCAGATCCGCGTGCCGAGCTGGGTATCGTGCGAAGTCTGTCACGGGTCGGGTGCGAAGCCGGGCACGAAGCCCGAAACCTGCCCGACCTGTCACGGCCAGGGCACGGTGCGCATGTCGCAGGGCTTCTTCAGCATCCAGCAGACCTGTCCGAAGTGCCACGGCACCGGCACCTACATCCCGGAGCCTTGCGCGCATTGCCACGGCTCGGGCAAGGTGAAGGAAACCAAGACGCTCGAAGTGAAGATCCCCGCCGGCATCGACGACGGGATGCGGATCCGCTCGGCGGGCAACGGCGAGCCGGGCATCAACGGCGGGCCGCCGGGCGACCTGTACGTCGAGATCCACATCAAGCCGCATTCGGTATTCGAGCGCGACGGCGACGATCTGCACTGCCAGATGCCGATCCCGTTTACGACCGCCGCACTCGGCGGCGAGATCGAGGTGCCGACGCTGGCCGGCCGTGCGTCGTTCCCGGTGCCGGAAGGCACGCAGTCGGGCAAGACGTTCCGTCTGCGCGGCAAGGGTATCAAGGGTCTGCGTTCGAGCATCGCGGGCGATCTGTACGTGCATGTGCAGGTCGAGACGCCCGTGAAGCTGACCGACCAGCAGCGCGATCTGCTCAAGCAGTTCGAGAAGTCGCTGGCCGAGGGCGGTGCGCGTCACAGCCCGCAGAGCAAGAGCTGGTTCGACCGCGTGAAGAGCTTCTTCGAGTAATGGCATGACTGAAGGCAACGAGAGCGCGCCGTTCGCGCTCTTGGACGATTGCGACTCGACCGCGTCCGCGCGGTCGAGTCGTTTGTATTCGGGTTTCGTGCGCGAACGCGTGTGCACGGATCCCGCGCGGCTCGACGAACTCGATGCGGCGGTCGCGCAGGACTTGCGCGATGGGCTGCATGCGGTCGTTGTCGGCGATTACGAATTCGGACGCAATCTGGAACGAGCGCAGCCGGGCGATGCCCCGCTGCGCTTTTTGCTGTATGCGCGCTGCGAGCGCCTGTCGCGCGACGAAGTCGACGCGTGGCTCGCGCGGCAGGACGGCGGCGGCGCGCCGTCGATCTCGGGCGTCGCGCATGTTGCGAAAAGCGTGTCGCGCGACGCGTTCGACGCGGCGATCGCCGCTGTGCACGACGCGTTGCGCGCGGGCGACTCATACCAGATCAACTACACGTACCGGCTGAATTTCGACATGTTCGGCCCGCCGCCTGCGCTGTATCGGCGGCTGCGCGCGCGCCAGCCGGTGCGTTACGGCGCGCTGATCGCGCTGCCCGACGGCGCGTGGGTCGTGTCGTGTTCGCCGGAGCTGTTCGTCGAGAAGCGCGGTGACGTGCTGCGCGCCCGGCCGATGAAGGGCACCGCGCCGCGCTCGGCCGACCCGCGCGAGGATGCGGCGGCCGCTGCGTTCCTCGCGAGCGATCCGAAGAACCGCGCGGAAAACGTGATGATCGTCGACCTGCTGCGCAACGACGTGTCGCGGATTGCGCGCACGGGCACGGTTAAGGTGCCGGCGCTGTTCTCGGTCGAGCCGTATGCATCGGTGTGGCAGATGACGTCGACGGTCGAGGCCGGCTGGCGCGACGGGACGACGTTCGCGCAGATGCTGCGTGCGCTGTTCCCGTGCGGATCGATCACCGGTGCGCCGAAGCACAAGACGATGGAACTGATCGATGCGATCGAGTCGACACCGCGCGGGCTCTATACGGGCGCGATCGGCTGGCTCGACGCGTCGCACGGCGGCGCGGCCGGCTGCGGCGATTTCTGCCTGTCGGTGGCGATCCGGACGTTGACGCTCGATCCGGCCGGCTACGACACGGGCCGCGCGGCCACTGTCAACGTAGGCCGGCGACGCGGCAGGATGGGCGTCGGCGCGGGCATCGTGCTCGACAGCGTCGCGGCCGACGAATATGCGGAGTGCGAATTGAAGGCGCGCTTCCTGACCGATGCCGATCCCGGCTTCCAGTTGTTCGAAACGACCGCCGCGACGCGCGCGGACGGCATCCGCCATCTCGAACGTCATCTCGCGCGGCTGCAACGCAGCGCGGACGCGTTCGGCTTTCGCGTCGACACCGATGCGCTGCGCCGCGAGATCGACGCACGCTGCGCGGCGCTCGACGGCGACGGCCCGTACCGGATGAAGCTCGCGCTCGCGAAGGACGGCGCGGTCGAGATCATCGCCGTGCCGCTGAAGCCGCTGCCCGCAGGGCCGGTCGGCGTGATGCTCGCGTCGGCTCACGGCTTCGCGCCGACCCGCACCGACGACGCGCTGCTGCTGCACAAGACGACGCGCCGTGCCGAATACGATCGCGCGTGGCAGGCGGCCGAAGCGCTCGGCGGGTTCGACATGCTGTTCGTCAACGAGCGCGGCGAGGTGACGGAAGGCGGGCGCTCGAACCTGTTCGTGAAGCTCGATGGCGTGTGGGCGACGCCGCCGTTGTCGTGCGGTGTGTTGCCGGGCGTGATGCGTGGTGTGCTGCTCGACGATCCGGCAGTAGGCGCACAAGAGCGTGTGCTGACGCTCGACGATGTGCTGAACGCGGATGAGTTGATGATCTGCAATGCGTTGCGCGGGCCGATGGCAGCGCGGCTGATTCACGGCTGCGCACCAACCTGAACGAGGATTACTTCCGCGGCGTACATTGCCAGCTTTGTACGATGGCGTGTCCACGTCTGTAGCGCGCGACGCAAGTCTGTGCCTGTTTGCCCAGTGGCCGTGCGATCACGACGCTCGTATTGCCGTAGTCACACGAGACCCAGTAGTCTTCACGGTTTTCGGCGAGCGACCAGGTATAAATGTCGCTTTTGGATTCGGAGCGCGAGCGGTTCGGCAGCAACGACATCATCCGGTCCGGCGGCCCTGACCAGAAGGTCACGCTGGCAAGCGGATAGGTGCTTTGCGTATCGAAGTTTTTCCAGCCATCGGGCGGTTGACCGTCGAGCTGCTGGGTAACGGCGAGGCGTGCGGGGCAGTCTGCTGTCGCAGCGGACGCGGGTAATGTGACGAGCGAACTGTATGCGAGTGCGGCGATGGCGAGCAGTCGATACGGTGTTTGGCGGGTGAACATCGTCATTTCACGACTGAAAATGCATCGGCGTTATTGCTTGGATCGATGTAACGGCCATTCTTGTCCTTGCCTTTGAACGGGATGCATCTTCTCTGAATTGCCTTGAGTGAGCGCCATTGTTCGACAACATGGATGCCGCGCACATCCCGGCCCAGATAGAACGCCGCATGATTGCCATGCGATCGGCTTGGGTAGCGATCGTTCTCGAAAGTCGCAATGACGGTTCCGACACGGATACTCCGATCGTCGCTTGCTTTTTTTCCCGGGCGCCAGATGGCGGTGGGGCCGACGGAAGTATAAATTTTGACCAGCGCGACGCATTCTCCGTCACCTGCCAGCTTTTGCCCAACGAGTTCAGCCGCCTTTTCATAGACATGAGCCATCTGCGACCACTCCTTCGATTGACGAAGGCTTGATGGTCGCAGCGATGAGGGCGAGCACAAATAGGACGAGTTAGAAAGTATGCGTTGTCCGGCAATGCGGTACGAGAAACGGCGTACCGCATTGCCGGCCGCGTCAGCGAGTGTGCTGCAGCGATCGACGGCAGCGCGCCACGGCGCTGCCGGTCAGCTCAGAACGAGTGTTCCGGGGCTGGGAACGAGCCGTCCTTCACCGCGTGCACGTAAGCTTCGACGGCTGCCTGGATGTTCGGCTGGCCCTGCATGAAATCCTTCACGAAACGCGGACGCTTGCCGGGGAAAATGCCGAGCATGTCGTGCAGCACCAGCACCTGGCCCGAGCAGTCGGCGCCCGCGCCGATGCCGATTGTCGGCACGCGCAGCATGTGCGTGACCTCGGAACCGATGAGGGTCGGCACGGCCTCTAGCAGGACGACCTGCGCGCCGGCTTCCTCGACCGCGCGCGCGTCGCGCAGCAACTGCGCGGCGCCGGCCTCGGTCTTGCCCTGCACCTTGAAGCCGCCGAAAGCGTGCACCGACTGCGGCGTGAGGCCCACGTGCGCACACACGGGCACCGCGCGTTCGACGAGGAAGCGGATCGTTTCGGCGAGCCATTCGCCGCCTTCGAGCTTGATCATCTGCGCACCGGCGCGCATCAGCTTCACGGCGCTTGCAAATGCCTCGGCCGGCGTGCCGTACGTGCCGAACGGCAGGTCGGCCATGATCAGCGCGCGCGGCTGTGCACGCGCGACGCACGCGGTGTGGTAGGCGATGTCGTCGAGCGACACGGGCAGCGTGGTCGTATGACCCTGCAGCACATTGCCGAGCGAGTCGCCGATCAGCAGCACGTCGACGCCGGAGCGATCGAGCAGCGACGCGAAGCTCGCGTCGTAGCAGGTGAGCATCGCGATCTTCTCGCCGGCCTCGCGCATTGCCTGCAGCTTGGGCACCGTCACGGCAGGCCGGCTCGACTCCTGGAGATAGGTCATGGGAAATCCGGTTCGATAGGTGAAAAACGACAGGCGAGGACGCGTCAGCGCGTCGTCTCGCCCTTGACGAAGAATTCCTTGCGGCCGCGCATCGTGTCGATGCGCTCGATCAGCAGGGCGAGGTCTTCGGGGGAATCCAGCGGGTTCAGGTGTTCGGCCGCGACCGTCAGCACCGGCGTGCGGTCGTAGTGATAGAAGAATTCGTTGTACGCGTCGACGAGCGAGCGCAGGTACGCATCGCTGATCTGCAGTTCCATCGGCAGCCCGCGCTTCTGGATACGCGAGAACAGCACCTCGGGGCTTGCCTGCAGGTAGACGACGAGATCGGGCGCGTTTGCCTGCGGCACGTCGACGTGCGTCGCGATCGATCGGTACAACTGCCATTCGTCTTCCGGCAGGTTCAGACGCGCGAAGATGTCGTTCTTCTGCGGCATGAAGTCGGCGATGACGGGGCGGCCGGTTTCGAGCGCACCGATCAGCTCGTGCGCCTGCTGCGCGCGCTGCAGCGCGAACGACAGTTGCACGGGCAGCGCGTAGCGCGCGGTGTCGCGATAGAAGCGCTCGAGAAACGGGTTGTCCTGCGGGCGTTCGAGCAGCGTCTGCATCGACCAGCGCTCGGCGAGCAGGCGCGCGAGCGTCGTCTTGCCGACGCCGATCGGGCCTTCGATCACGAGGTAGCGATGCGGGGCGCGCAGGTCGGGCGCGGTGACGGTCAGCGGAGTCGGGTTCATCGGCAGGGGTTCTTGTCGGCGTCCGCGCCGGCGGCAAGGGCCTTCTGCATCAGGCATTGACAGGTCTGCACCTTCTCGACGCGCTGGTCCGCGACGGCGGCGAGATACGCGTCGGCGCGGCCACGCGCGGGGATGTCGAGCGCCGGCTCGATCTCGACGAGCGGCACGAGTGCAAATGCGCGATCGGTGAGGCGCGGGTGCGGGACGATCAGGTCGGGTTCGTCGATCGAATCGGCGCCGAACAGCAGGATGTCGAGGTCCAGCGTGCGCGGCGCGTTGCGATACGGGCGCTCGCGCCCGAAGTGATGCTCGATCTTCTGGCAGAGCGCGAGCAGCTCCCGAGCCGACAGCGTCGTGTCGAGCTTGACGACGCAGTTGTAGTAATCGTCGCCGCCCGCTTCGAAGGGCGCCGTGCGATACAGGCTCGATTTGCCGAGGATCGAGATGGTGCGCTGCTGCGCAAGGCACACCACCGCGTCCTTCAGGGTCTGGCGCGCATCGCCGAGATTCGCCCCCAGTCCGATATATGCAACCGTCATGGCATCACTTCCTACGTCGTTCGCCGGCGAGCGCGTCAGTCGTCGGAACCGCCTGCGGTGTCCGGCGCCTGCTCGGCTGCGCCTTCGTCCTGCTGGCGGTTTCGCGCGCCGCCGCGGCGGCGCCGCTTGCGGGGCGATTTTTCCTTCGAGCCGCCCTGCGTGAGGAGTGCCTCGCGCGCGGCTGCGTCGCCTTCGATGAAATCCGTCCACCACTGTCCGACTTCGGTTTCGAGCTCGCCGGATTCGCAGCGTAACAGGAGGAAATCATACCCCGCTCTAAACCTTTGGTGTTCCAGCAGCCGCATCGCGCTGCGGCCCGAGCGTTTTTCGAGGCGCAACTGCAGGCCCCAGATCTCGCGCATGTCGGCCGAGTAGCGCTTGTGGATCGCGAGTTTCTCGGTCTGCATGTCGAGCACGTCGTCCATCGCGCGATGGAGCGCCGGCACGGGGATTTCGCCTTCGGCCGTGTATTGCTCGAAGCGCTGGCGCATGTCGTGCCACAGCAGCGTCGCGAACAGGAAGCCCGGCGACACTGGCTTGCCGGCACGCACGCGCGCGTCGGTGTTGTTCAGCGCGAGCGTGATGAATTTCTCGCCCTGCGGCTGTTCGAGTACGACGTCGAGGAGCGGCAGCAGCCCGTGGTGCAGCCCTTCCTTGCGCAGTCGCTGCAGGCACGCGAGCGCGTGGCCCGACAGCAGCAGCTTCAGCATTTCGTCGAACAGGCGCGCGGCCGGCACGTTGTTGATCAGGTCGGCGAGCGCGTTGATCGGCTCGCGCGTGTGCGGCTCGATCTCGAAGCCGAGCTTCGCAGCGAAACGCACGACGCGCAGCATGCGCACCGGATCCTCGCGAAAGCGCGTGGCCGGATCGCCGATCATCCGCAGCAGACGGGCGCGCATGTCGGCCATCCCGTCGTGATAGTCGAGCACCGTCTGCGTCGACGGGTCGTAGTACATCGCGTTGATCGTGAAGTCGCGGCGTGCGGCGTCTTCGTGCTGTTCACCCCATACGTTGTCGCGCAGCACGCGGCCGCTCGCGTCCACCGCATGCGTGCGGCGGTCGAGCTCGTCGCGCTTGAGCCGCTTCGGCGGCTCGCTCGCGGCCGCCTCGGGCGGCGCGTCGACCAGCGCGCGGAATGTCGACACCTCGATCAGTTCCTGGCCGAACTGCACGTGGACGATCTGGAAGCGGCGGCCGATCAGGCGCGCGCGGCGGAACAGGCGCTGCACCTCGGTCGGCGTCGCGTCGGTCGCGACGTCGAAATCCTTCGGTGCGATGCCGAGCAGCAGGTCGCGGACGGCGCCACCGACGATGAATGCGCGAAAGCCCGCCTGTTGCAGCGTGTCGGTCACGCGCACGGCGTTCTTCGAGATCAGCGACGGGTCGATGCCATGCACGCTGGCCGGCACGACGGTCGGTTCGTGATTGCTGCGCGGCTTCTTCGCGGCGCTGCCGCGATGACCCTTCGCGGGGCGTGCAGCAGGAGCCGTTTCGTCGGCGGGGGCCACGGCGGGCGACGTTTGTTCGGTGCCGTCCTGGCCGAGCAGCTTGCGGATGAATTTTTTGATCACGACGTTCAGAAGAGATCGAGGATGCGCCAGCCGCGGTCGCTTGCATGCGCGCGCAGCGTGTCGTCGGGGTTGGTCGCGATCGGGTCGGTGACTTTCTCGAGCAACGGGATGTCGTTGTGCGAGTCGCTGTAGAAGTAGCTGTGTTCGAAGTCGCCCCAGTGCTTGCCGAGCGACGCGAGCCACGCTTCGGTGCGCACGATCTTGCCTTCGCGGTAGCTCGGCGTGCCCGTGGGCCGGCCAGTGTACGGCGAATCGGGATGTCCGTCGGTCGTTTCTACCTCGCATGCGATCAGCGTGTCGACGCCGAATGCGGCGGCGATCGGACGCGTGATGAATTCGTTGGTCGCGGTCACGACGCAGCAGAGGTCGCCAGCGTCGATGTGCTTGCGCACGAGCTCGAGCGCGGCGGGCGTCATTGCGGGCCGGATCACTTCATGCATGTACTGCTCGTGCCATTCGGCGAGCTGCGCGCGCGAATACTTCGCGAGCGGCGTGAGCATCGCGCACAGGTACGCATGGATGTCGAGCTGGCCGGCCTTGTAGTCGGCGAAGAACTGATCGTTCTGACGCGAGAAGCTTTCCGCGTCGACGATGCCGAGCTTCACCATGAAGCGGCCCCATTCGTGGTCGCTATCGGTCGGGATCAGCGTGTGATCGAGGTCAAAGAGTGCCAGATTAGTCATGGAAGCGCATTTTACTCGAAGCGGTTCGGGCCTGTGCCCGGCGGTGCGATGTCGTCGCCGGGACGGGCCAGCATCCGGCGCAGCAGCGGCAGCGTGACGGCGCGTTTCTGCTCGAGCGAGAAGCGGTCGAGCGCGTCGAGCAGCGCCATCAGGCTCGGCATGTCGCGGCGGAAATGGGTGAGCAGATAGGCGGCGATGTCGTCGGTGAGCGCGATGCCGCGCTCCTTCGCCGCGAGCTTGAGCACGGCGATCTTGCCGGCGTCCGACGGCGGCGACAGGTGGAACACGAGCCCCCAGCCCAGGCGCGTGCGCAGGTCCTCGCGCACGTCGAGCGCGAGCGGCGCCGCGGGGCCTGCCGCGACGAACGCGCTCGACGGGTGTGCGCGGACCTCGTTGAACAGGTTGAACAGCGCGACCTGCTGCGCGTCGCTCATCCGGTCGCAGTCGTCGATCGCGTAGATGCCGATGCGCGGGTCGAACGTGAACGCGCCGAGCGGGCTTTGCGGCGTCAGATAGCGCGCGTAGCCGTACGACGCGTCGCTCACGAGCGCCTGCAACAGGTGGGTGCGGCCGCTGCCGGGCTCGCCCCAGATGTAGAACGATCGATCCGGCACGGGCCCCGCCGCGAGCGCGAGGTCGAGCTTCTGAAGCCGCGAGACGAGCTCGTCGTTCTCCTCATTCATGATGAAGTTGTCGAACGTGGCGGGCGGCGGCGTGCCGAGATCGAGCGTCAGTTGACGGGACACAACAGTCACAATGCGGGTCGGTTGAAAAAACGCGTGCCGTACGCCGGGCACGCGCGCGGGGATGCCGTTCCGGGGTTTGCACGCGCGGCCGCACGCACGGCGGCACGCGGGTTTCGGCGCGGCTCGCGTAGCGTTGAAAACGGGGACGTGTCGACCAAGATGCAATCCCTGACGATTCGGTGCTGGGAATTCCGGCCAACGGGCCGGCTTCGGGTAAAATCGCATTTTACCGACCTTCTCGCATTCCCCCATGAATCCTCCGAAATCCGCTCCCGACGCTCAGGGTCTGTCCTACCGTGACGCAGGCGTCGACATCGACGCAGGCGACGCGCTCATCGACAAGATCAAGCCTTTTGCGAAGAAAACCCTGCGCGACGGCGTGCTCGGCGGCATCGGCGGGTTCGGCGCGCTGTTCGAAGTGCCGAAGAAGTACAAGGAGCCCGTGCTCGTGTCGGGCACCGACGGCGTCGGCACCAAGCTCAAGCTCGCCTTTCATCTGAACAAACACGACACCGTCGGCCAGGATCTCGTCGCGATGAGCGTGAACGACATCCTCGTGCAGGGCGCCGAGCCGCTGTTCTTCCTCGACTACTTCGCGTGCGGCAAGCTCGACGTCGACACGGCCGCAACGGTCGTCAAGGGCATCGCGCACGGCTGCGAACTGTCGGGCTGCGCGCTGATCGGCGGTGAAACGGCCGAAATGCCGGGCATGTACCCGGACGGCGAATACGACCTGGCCGGTTTCGCGGTCGGCGCGGTCGAGAAGAGCAAGATCATCGACGGCAGCGCGATCGCCGAAGGCGACGTGGTGCTCGGCCTCGCATCGAGCGGCATCCACTCGAACGGCTTCTCGCTCGTGCGCAAGATCATCGAGCGCGCGAACCCGGATCTGTCCGCCGATTTCCACGGCCGCTCGCTGGCCGACACGCTGATGGCGCCCACGCGCATCTACGTGAAGCCGCTGCTCGCGCTGATGCAGAAGCTGCCGGTCAAGGGCATGGCGCACATCACCGGTGGCGGCCTCGTCGAGAACATTCCGCGCGTGCTGCGCGAAGGCCTCACCGCCGAGCTGGACCAGAACGCATGGCCGCTGCCGCCGCTGTTCAAGTGGCTGCAGGAGCACGGCGGCGTCGCCGACGCGGAAATGCACCGCGTGTTCAACTGCGGGATCGGGATGGCCGTGATCGTCGCGGCGGCCGATGCCGACGCAGCGATCGCCGACCTGACGGCCGCCGGCGAACAGGTGTGGAAGATCGGCACCGTGCGTGCGAGCCGCGAAGGCGAGGCGCAGACGGTCGTGGTCTGACGCGCCGCACGCAACGATAGCGCCGCAACGCAAGCCGCCCGGAGTCGATCCGGGCGGTTTTTTTTCGGGCGTCGCTTGCGGGGTAGCGATCCGCGCGTGTGTCAGGTTGTTGCGCGGCCGTCCAGCACGCGTTCGAGCGCATCCAGCGCGTGTGCCGTCGCGTCCGGCGCGACGCAGTCGACCACGACCCGCTCGGGCATCGCACGCAGCCACGTGATCTGCCGTTTGCACAGCTGGCGTGTCGCGAAAATGCCCTTGTCGCGCATGGTTCGATAGTCGGTGTCGCCATCGAGGAATTCCCACGCCTGCCGGTAGCCGACGCAGCGCATCGACGGCAGGCCCAGATGGAGATCCTCGCGGCGGCGCAGCCGTTCGACTTCGTCGATGAAGCCCGCTTCGAGCATCGCGTCGAAGCGTTGTGCGATGCGTGCGTGCAGCACGGCGCGGTCCGACGGTTCGAGCGCGACCGGCACGAAGCGGTAAGCCGCGGCCGCATCGTCCACGGGGCGGGGCGCGGCGAGCAGCGCCGACATCGGCTGCCCGCTCAGCATGAACACTTCGAGTGCGCGCTGGATCCGCTGTGAATCGTTCGGTGCGAGGCGCGCGGCCGTCGCGGGGTCGACCTGCGCGAGCCGCGCATGAAGCGCCGGCCAGCCATCGCGCGCGGCCTCGGCATCGAGTTCCGCGCGCACCGCTGCATCGGCGGTCGGCAGGTCGTTGAGTCCCTGCGTCAGCGCCTTGTAGTACAGCATCGTGCCGCCCGCGAGCAGCGGCGTGCGGCCGCGCGCGGCGATCTCGCCGAGCAGGCGCAGCGTGTCCGCTCGGAAGCTGGCCGCCGAATACGCGTCGGCCGGGTCGATGATGTCGATCAGATGGTGCGGCACGCTCGCGCGCTCGTCGCGCGTCGGTTTCGCGGTGCCGATATCCATGTCGCGGTAGACGAGCGCCGAATCGACGCTGACGATCTCGATCGGGCGACGCGCGGCGAGCGCCAGCGCCGCGGCCGTCTTGCCCGATGCGGTGGGGCCGAGCAGGCAGGCGATCGTCGTCGGTTGGGTCCGTGGCGAAGCGTTCATTGCCCGCGCATGAAGAGGCGGTCGAGATCGTTCAGCGTGAGCTGATACCACGTTGGCCGGCCGTGATTGCACTGGTCCGCGCGTTCGGTCGCTTCCATCTGGCGCAGCAGCGCGTTCATCTCGTCGAGCGTCAGGCGCCGGTTCGCGCGCACCGCGTGGTGGCAGGCGAGCGTGCCGAGCAGTTCGTGCTGGCGCTCGGTGAGTACGCGCGAGCCGCCGAATGCGTGTAGATCGGCGAGCACCGCGCGCGCGAGCGACTGCAGGTCCGCATCCTTCAGCAGCGCGGGCACCGCACGGATCGCGAGCGTCGTCGGCGACAGCACCGCGAGGTCGAAACCGAGCGATTCGAGCGTGTCGCGCTCTTCCTCGACCGTGCCGATCTCGACCGGCGTCGCCGTCATCGATATCGGCAGCAGCAGCGACTGCACGGCCACCGAACGGTCGGCGAGCGCATTCTTGAACTGTTCGTACAGGATTCGCTCGTGGGCCGCGTGCATGTCGACGATCACGAGGCCGTGCGCATTCTGTGCGAGCACGTAGATGCCGTGGATCTGGCCGAGTGCGAAGCCGAGCGGCTGCTCGTCATGCAGGCTGGCGGCGATCGGCGATGCGGCGAAGCCCGGCAGCGGCGCGGCGGCGCGCCTGTCGAGATATCGTGCGCGACGCCGGTCGTGCCGTCCGGCGTGCCCGCGCCGGTATCCTTGCGGCCGAACAGTGCATCGTCGAGCGCGAGCGGCTGCGCGACGGGCAGCGTGCCCTGTGTCATGCGAGCCTGGCGCATCCACGTGTTGCCCGCCGACGATGACGACGACGAGAAGCCGCTGCCGCCCGTGCCGGTGGCTGCGCCCTGGCCGAGCGGCGTATTCAGGAACGACGCGGGGCCGGCGGGGGCCGGTTCGAGATGCGCGGCATGGCCGCCCGCGGTGGTTTCCGGCGACGCGCCCGCATGGCGGGCCAGTGCGCGCTGCACCGCGTGGAATACGTATTGGTGAATCGAGCGCGAATCGCGGAACCGCACTTCGATCTTCGACGGGTGCACGTTCACGTCGACGGCTTCGGGCGGCAGGTCGAGGAACAGCACGTACGACGGGTAGCGGTCGCCATGCAGGACGTCCTCGTAGGCTGCGCGCACCGCGTGCGTGAGCAGCTTGTCGCGCACGAAGCGGCCGTTGACGAAGAAATACTGCTGGTCGGCGCGGCCGCGGCTCGCGGTCGGCAGGCCCGCGCAGCCGTAGACGGCGAGCGGCCCGGCCTGCTCGTCGAGCGGCAGGTGCGCGGTGGCGAAGCTGTCGCCGAGGATCTTCGCGACCCGCTGTGCGGGCTCGGTCGCGTTCCAGTGCTCGACGGCCTTGCCGTTGTGCAGCACCGAGATTGCGACGTCCGGCCGCGCGAGCGCCGCGCGGCGGATCATTTCGAGGCAGTGGCCGAACTCGGTCTGCTCGCTTTTCAGGAATTTGCGGCGCGCGGGCGTGTTGAAGTACAGCTCGCGCACCTCGATCGTCGTGCCGACCGCGCCGGCCGCCGGCGACAGCGCGCCGGTGGTCGCATCGATCTTCATCGCGTGCGCGACGTCGGCCGTGCGGCTCGTGATCGACATCTCGGCGACGGATGCGATCGACGCGAGCGCTTCCCCGCGAAAACCCAGCGTGGCGACCGCTTCGAGCTCTTCGAGCGAGCGGATCTTGCTGGTCGCGTGGCGCATCAATGCGAGCGGCAGCTCGTCGGGCGGAATCCCGCAGCCGTCGTCGGTGATCGAGATGCGCTTGACGCCGCCTTCTTCGAGGACGATGCGCAGTGTCGTCGCGCCGGCGTCCATCGCGTTCTCGAGCAGCTCCTTGACGACCGATGCCGGGCGTTCGACGACCTCGCCCGCGGCGATCTGGCTGATCAGCTGGTCGGGCAGGGGCTGGATCGCGCGCAGCGGGCGCGGAGCAGGGGCGGGCGCGGCGCCCGCTGCCGTTTCGGTGATTTCGGACATGGCCGAATTATAGCGAGGCGGCGGATGCGTGCCGGCGTGGCCGACGGTTACGTTTTTTCACGGAGCCTTAAGGTAGTTTCGGTATGATGACTCCGTTTTGCGCGCCGCCTTGCGCGGCGGGCACTTTCCGCTTTTTCCGGCCGTTCCGGCCCTTTCGCCTTCGAGGAATCGCATTTGGATACGCTGCTTCATTTCGTCAATCTGGTCCTGCACATCGACGCGTTCCTCGGCGATTTCATCCGGCAGTACGGCGCATGGGTGTATCTGGTGTTGTTCCTGATCGTGTTCTGCGAGACCGGGCTCGTCGTGTTGCCTTTCCTGCCCGGCGATTCGCTGCTGTTCATCGGCGGCGCGTTCGCGGCGACGGGCGACATGAACGTTGGCGCGCTGATCGTGCTGCTGCTGGTCGCGGCGATTTCCGGCAATACCGTGAACTACCTGATCGGCCGCTGGATCGGGCCGAAGGTGTTCAATACCCATATCCCGGTGCTCGAGCGCTTCCTCGATCGCGCCGCGTTGCAGAAAACCCACTCGTTCTACGACAGGCACGGCGGCAAGACCATCGTGCTCGCGCGCTTCATTCCTGTCGTGCGCACGTTCGCGCCGTTCGTCGCGGGGGCGTCGTCGATGAGCGCCGCGCGCTTCCAGCTGTTCAACGTGCTCGGCGCGGTGTTCTGGGTGCTGCTGCTGGTGCTGCTCGGCTACTTCTTCGGCAATATCCCGTTCATCCGTCAGTACCTGAACGTGATCGTGCTGGCGGGGATCGGCGCGGCGATCGTGCCGGTCGTGCTCGGCGGGCTGTGGAAGATGGTGCGCGGGCGCCAATCGGGCGGTACGCAGAAGACGGGCGGCCGCTGAGGCGGCGTATTTCCCGTCGGTCTTCGGCGCAATAAAAAAGCGTGGCGGTTGCCACGCTTTTTTTTCGTCCTCGCGATTCCGGCAATTGCCGGCGGGCGGTGCCGTCACGCGTTGCGGTGCGAGATCGGCGTTTCGGGCGTCGGGTATTGCGCGTCGCGGAACGTCTCGAGTATCACGCGGTTGGTATCGCAGTACACCTGCCAGTAGTTCTCCGGCTGCGTCGACGGGCGAACGAACAGCAGCGGGCCCTCCGGCGTGAATTGCAGCACGCCGACGTCCGGGGCCGGCACTTTCATCACGTTCGGGATCGACTGGATCTGCGTCTTCAGGCGGTCGATCGCATCGGCCGCATCGACGCCGTTCGCGATCTTCGCGGTCAGGTCGACCCGGCGGTGCGGCGTCGCGCTGTAGTTCGCGATGTTGTCCGAGAAGATCTTGTTGTTGCCGACGATCGTCACGACATTGTCGGCGGTGATGATCGTCGTGCCGAACAGGCCGAGTTCCTTCACCGTGCCGGTGACGCCGCCCGCGCTGATCACGTCGCCGATCTTGAACGGGCGCAGCACCTGCATGAACACGCCGGCCGCGAAGTGGGCGAGCAGGCCGCCCCAGGCGGTGCCGATCGCTAGACCGAGACCGGCGAGCAGCGCGGCGAACGACGTGGTCTGCACGCCGAAGATCTGCAGGATCGCGAGGATCAGCAGGATCGTCAGCAGCACGCCGACGACCGAGGTCAGGTAGTCGGTGAGCGTCGGGTCGACCTTGCCGCTGCGGCGCACGACCTTGCCGAGCAGACGGGTGCCGATGCGGATCGCCCACCGGCCGACGAACCACAATACGATCGCGGCGAGGAGGTTCAGGCCGAAGTCGAGGCCGCGGGTCATCAGGAATTGCTGGGCGGTTTCCAGGTTCAGCATGGGAGCTCCTAAATGGAAAGGGGCCGGCTGGCGGCTTTTCGACGGATGGTTATAACCGAAGAGAAGGCGCTCGATGATGAAAGAGTGTTAAAGGCCGGGCGCGAAAAAGCCCGGATTTCGCGATTGTCGAGTGGGCGTTTGGGCAAAATATTCTATGAACGGTGCGCGCGTTCAGTGGTGCATATCGGATAATGCTGCCGAAATTATCACTATCCCAAGCCCTATTTCTCGATCATGGCGACACAAAAAAACGGGGTTCCGCGCTGCGTGCTGATTACGGGCGCCACGGGCGGCATCGGTTCAGCGCTGGCGCAGGAATATGCGCGAGCCGGCACGGCGGTGCTGATTCTGCACGGCCGCAAGACCGCGCTGCTGCAGCAAGTGAGCGATGCGTGCACGGCGCTCGGCGCGCGCGTCATCACGGCCGCATTCGACGTGCGCGACCACGATACGTTGCGCAACTGGGTCAGCGAAATGAGCGAGACCGAGGCGCCCGATCTCGTGATCGCCAATGCCGGGGTCAATATCAACACCGGGCCCGGGCATCAAGGCGAAGAGTGGGACGACATGCACCGTCTGCTGGACGTGAACGTCAAGGCCAGCATGGCAACCGCTCATGCAGCGATGCCCGCGATGCGCGCGCGCCGCGGCGGCCAGATCGCGCTGATCAGTTCCCTCGCCGCATGGCGCGGATTGCCCGAGACGCCGAGCTACAGCGCGAGCAAGGCTGCGGTGAAGGCGTACGGAGAGGCGATGCGCGACGGGCTGGCGGCCGAAGGCGTGAAGGTCAACGTGATCATGCCCGGCTATGTGGAGTCGCAGATGTGCTTCGATATGCCGGGCCCGAAGCCGTTTCTGTGGAAAGCGCCGAAGGCGGCGCGCGTGATCCGGCTCGGCCTGAGTACCAATCGTGCGCGAATCAGCTTTCCATTCCCGCTGAATCTCGGGTGTTTCCTGCTGGCAGGACTACATCCGGCCGTGTCCGGCTGGTTCCTGAGCCGGCTGGGTTACGAGTAAGCATGATTTGCTCGGGCGCGGTGTGGATGATCCCGATCGGCTGAGCGGTCGGCCGCTGCAGCAGTGCCTGTGCGGCCACGCGCAGCGCATGGAGGCGGGCCGGGTCGCCGGCCAGCGCGCATAGCGCTTCCACCCAGCTTTGCGGATCGTTGTCGAGCAGCAGGCCGTTCTCGTCGTGCCGGATCACCTCGTGATACGGGCCGACGGCGGCATACAGCCCCACGGCCCGGCAGCGGGCGATGTCGTAGGCCTTCACATGCGCGCGGGCGGCGTTGAATTCCGACGGCAGCAGCGGGGCGAGGCCGATATGGCCGTCCAGCAGGCGGCAATGGCCGCGGTAGTTGGCCCAGTCCATCGGATGCACGACCCGTGTGCGCGGCAGGCCGCGATACAGCACGTTCACCGCGTGCGAGCCGATCAGCTCGAAATGGACGTTCGAACAGCGCGCGAGCACTTGCGCCATGATCGGCTGCAGCCACGAAATTTCGGCTTCGTGCGCGGCGCTCCCGTGATAGAACACGAGGATCGGCGACTCCGCCGATGCGTTGCGCACCCGCTGCGTGCGCGCATCCTCAGGCAGCGCGCGCGGCGTCACGAGGGTGGCGGCGCGTTCCGGATAGCGATCGCGCAGCGCCTGCGTGGAAAACCAGTATTCCGTCGCAAGGTAGCGGATGTCCGCGGTATGCGCATGGCAGTACTTGCGGAGTTTTTTCACGTACGGCCGCGGCAAGCCGTTCCATGACCGCGGATGCAGCAAGTCGTCGTCCATGAAATAGACGATGCGTGCCAGTTGCACGCGATGAATGCGCAGCGCCCGCGCCCATCGCGCATTCAGATAGCGGATGATGATGACCGCCGTCCCCGGCGCGAGATCGCCCGGCTCCGGAACTGCGCTGTCCAGGTTCTTGTAGACGACCGGCAACCCGAGCTCCTGCAGGCGCGGGAGCACGTAATAATCCGTGGACGGATTTTCGCCTTGATGCAAAACCAGCCAGCGCTGCACCGCCGTGTTGTGACGGAGGTGAGACGGGCCGTGCGCCGATTTTCGGTATAGGAGCCTGCGCAACATCAGGATATTAAATACGTGTGGTTGGTCGGTGCGCGTCGTCGCAGCTCATGCGGAATCGGTCTCGACATGAGCGGCGACTTTGATCTCTCGGTGATTCGGGGATTCTAAAGACATTTGATTGTGTGTGCGTTACCGACGACGTCAAATTTATATGGGGTCATCGTCGTAACGATTTAAATCCGTAAAGCCGCGGCGTTGATGCGCGACGCGTGACGCGGCTGCCGTGCGTGTCTCCACGGGCCGGCCAGCGGCGCGAAGGCAGCTTCCGAGCGAATAAACCGGATTTTCCGCGGCTTCGAGCGGCAGCCCGTTAAAATACCGGCCACGAGCCGGCCGGGTAGAGGCGAACCGTGGACAAGTACAATGCGATTGCGTCAGCGGCGTGAGGAAATGCGCGACGATCGCGTGAATTGCGTTCACGATGAGCGTCGCTGCCGCCGTCGTCGGGTTGAGTGAACCGACGCGCGACTGCCGCTCGACATGAAGAACCCCATGAGCACACCGATATTCCATTATTCCGGCTTCGCGGCAAAACCCTCCGCTTTCGGCAATTGCCGGATCGCGCGGGTGCTTGCGGCCATATTTGTCGAGGCTCGTGTCTTTGACTGATTTTTCCGTCGCCCGGGGCGAAGTCACCGGACAGGCGCGGCCCGATGCGTTGGCGGGTTCGCTGCCGACTATCTATACGCAGGCGCCGGGCGTGCACCGCATCCCGACGCTCGCCGCGCTGCTCGACGATTTTCAACTGCACTACCGGTCGGTCGGCCAACCGGTCGCCGGCGCGGGCGTGCTCGCCTGGGGGCGCCGTCCGAGCGCGCTGGCTGCGCAGCGCTATGCGCAGAAGCACGGTCTCGCCGTCTATCACATCGAGGACGGCTTTTTGCGCTCCGTCGGACTCGGCAAGGACGATCCGCCGCTCGCGATCATTTTCGACGATGTCGGGCTTTATCTCGATGCGAGCCAGCCGTCGCGGCTCGAGTCGCTGATTGCGCAGCCGCTGCGCGACGACCAGATCGTGCGGGCTCGCGCACTGGCCGCGGCATGGCGGGATGGCCGCGTGTCCAAATACAACCATAGTCGCGATCTGGGAAGGGCATTGCCCGATGATTGTGTATTGGTCGTGGACCAGACGCGCGGCGATGCATCGATTTCCTGCGGTCTCGCCGATGCCGCCAGCTTCCACCGGATGCTGACGGCCGCACTGCACGAGCATCCCGATCGCACGATCCTGCTCAAGGTCCATCCTGACGTCGTGTCCGGCCGCAAGCACGGCCACTTCGATCTCGACGCGGTGCGCGCGATGCCGCGCGTGCAGGTGCTGGACGACAACGTGCATCCGGCCAGCCTGCTGCCGCTGGTGCACGAGGTGTATACCGTCACGTCGCAACTCGGCTTCGAGGCGCTGATGTGGGGATTGCCGGTGCGTGTCTTCGGCATGCCGTTCTATGCGGGCTGGGGGCTGACGCGGGACGCGCTGCCGGCGCCCGCGCGACGCGGTGCGGCCACGCTGGAACAACTCGTTCACGCGGCGCTGATCGATTACTGCCGCTATGTCGATCCGGAAACCGGCAAGCGTTGCGAGGTCGAAACCGTGCTGGCATGGCTGGCGCTGCAGCGCCGGATGCGACAGCGATTCCCCGTCGACATCGATGCGCTCGGCTTTTCCGGCTGGAAGAAGGACTACGTGCGTCAATTCTTCGGCGGCAGTGCCGTTCGCTTTCGCTGGCGTGTGCCGAGGGCGATCGACCGCGCCGTTGCCACATGGGGGCGCAAGCTCGACGACCGGCTCGCGCCCGCGCTACCCGCAACGCAAAAGGTCATCCGCGTCGAGGATGGCTTCGTGCGCTCCGTCGGCCTCGGGGCCGATCTGACTCGTCCGCTGTCGTGGGTGCAGGACGACGTCGGCATCTATTACGACGCCACACGGCCTTCGCAGTTGGAAACGCTGCTCGCGCAAACCGTGTTCGCGCCCGAACTGCTCCAGCGCGCGGCGGTCTTGCGTCAGGCCATTTGCGACGCGGGCATTACCAAATACAACCTCGGCGGACACGCGAACTGGGTTCGTCCGGAGGGCAGGCGCGTGATTCTTGTGCCTGGACAGGTGGAGACCGATGCGTCGATCCGCTTCGGTGCGTCCGGCATTCGCGGCAATATGGATCTGTTGCAGGCTGTGCGTGCCGCCAATCCCGATGCGTATCTGCTGTACAAGCCGCACCCGGACGTGATGGCCGGCCTGCGCAAGGTGGGGCGAGGGGAGGACGACGCGGCGCAGTGGTGCGACGAGACGATAGGCTCGGTGTCGTTTCACCAGTTGCTCGGCAGCGTGGACGAAGTCCATGTGCTGACGTCGCTGGCCGGATTCGAAGCGCTGTTGCGCGGCGTGAAGGTGGTGACCTATGGGCAGCCGTTCTATGCGGGCTGGGGAGTGTCGCACGATGCGGGATTGACCGAACCGGTGCGTCAGCGGCGCAACCGTGCGCTGACGCTGGACGAACTCGTTGCCGCCGCGCTGATTCTGTATCCCACGTATGTCAGCCGAACGACAAGACGCTTCACCACGCCGGAGCGTGCGCTGCAGGAACTCGTCGAATGGCGTGCTACGCCGCGGGTGCCACGTTGGCGACACTGGGTTGCACGGCTGTTTCGGGAGGCTTAGCGACCGGGCGCGTACCGGCCGGCTCGATGCCGCTGCCTTTCAACGAATCGAAGATCGGAACGTTTGACCGCAGCGCGCGATCGAGGCGCGGCGGCGGATCGACAAAGGCGCCGTGGCCGTTCACCTCGTCTTTCATCACGCGGCGCACGATTTCGACGCACGCTGCATCGCGGCCCGCACGGTTGTAGAACGAGCCGTGAATCTGGACGGTGGCGGCAATCGCCGCCACGAAGTCGTTGAGCAACGGCTTGTTGACGCGCTCGGGCCTGGCCCAGAACGTTTCCAGCGAACCCTGGTGCGTGAGCCCCGCAATGTCGTACATCGCCATGCCGAGCACTTTCACGGGGCAATTGGCGCGCAACGCATGCAGGCCCACGGTGGAATTCACCGCAATGACACCCTTGCTGTGCTTGATCGTGCGCTTGAGATCGCAGTCCGTCACGGCAATGACGCGCGACGCCACGTCGTAGCGTTTTGCCGTGCGCGCGACGAATTTTTCCCAGCGCTCCATGCCATTGTCGAGCGGATGCAGTTTGACGATCAGTGAGCCGTCCTGCGGAGCATGTTGTGCGAACGACGCAATGACTTCCTCTATCACTTGCCGCTGATCGCTATAAGCGGAATTGGCGCGCAACTGGTAATCGGCCTGCATCTGGAGCGCGAGCATCCAGTAACGAGCGCCCGAGTGGCGCAATACGTCGGCGGCGGCGACTCGCGCGGGCTCGTTCAGGCGCTGGCCGACCATGCGCGGCAGCCAGCGCAGATAGTCCAGTAATGGCAGGTAATACTTGTCGGTGCGATAGAGCGGGAAAAAATATGGCACGAGCGAGGTCAGGAGGTTATAAAGCACCTCGTTGAACGCTTCCTGCCCGAAACTGTGCGAATAATGCTTGGTGTCCGGCTTGAATGGTCCGACACGGCGGGCAATTGCGCGGATCGCCTTCGGGTCGGTGGGGAAGTGTGACAGCGTGCCCATGCCGCCCCGCTCGAGGGTGAGCCAGTCGGGGCGCAAGTAGCCGAATTCGATCGAGTACGTGCGAATGCCGAGCGACTCGGCGACTTCGCGCGCGACCGCGTGGTAGGGCAGGCGGTCGGCAAAGTACATGATGTCGGTGATCTCGTGGCGCACCAGATAGTCGCGCAGGAAATCCGCCCAGCGGCTAAAACGGCCTCGATAGTTGACCGCACCCGGTTTGCGCCAGTACGCCCAGTCCCCCAGGGAAAGGTTGATCCGATGCGTGCGCACGAGCGCGGCATCGAAGTGGTCGCTTAACTGACGCCAGAAAAGCGAGGGAGGCCCCTGGAGAAATAGTATGGATCGGCGCATGTTTGATACTTCTAGGTTTTTCTAGTCTTCCTCTGGCCGTGAATTATAATCGCGGATCCCAAGTTGCGTCATGATTAAGACAGGTAGTGAAGAAGTGGCGGCTAAAATCGTTCATAAGGAGAATTGGCGTGCTGCCACGGCCTGGCTTGTAGAGGGCCAGGTGGTAGGTAATGTCAAGGCTTGCGTAGCGACTGTCGTGCTGACGATGCATGATGATCGCACGCACGCGTTAAAAGTCTTAATCAGCAGTAAGGGCCATATCCAGGAATTGGTCAAGACTGCCGCAGCCGTGCGGACTGTCCATTTGGTCATGGACAGCGATGCAAGCCCTGTTCACGTTCGATTCCTTCGGCATCGCCGCCTGAGTGCCGCAGAGTACCGCTTGCGGCAGTTCTGGCGGGCGGCGAACACGCTGTACAAGCAACCGCTGCAGCGTTGCGTCCGCGCAGGACTTACACCGATCACTCTTTTCCGCGATCTTGATCACGCATACGACGTGGCGTGTCGTTTTCGCGCGAACGTGTATCGCGAAGGTTACGCAGGGTGGTATCAGGAGTTCTATGCTATTACCCCTGCAGACCGGGCGTTGATGGCTCGTCGAGTGAAGCGTTGGCAATATTCACCAATATTTAATATTTCGCTGTGGGTGAGCCGGCAAACTACGCAGGCTGATATCGATGCGACGCAGGCCAGTTTACAGGCGCAAACATATCGGCACTTTACAGTCGAGGTGCGAGACGACTTCTCGGATGATTTAACCAGGTTGATTTCGACGCCGGTCGCCGAGAATTCCTGGCACCTCGTTATCCGCGCTGGAGCGACGCTCTCGGAGCAGGCGCTGTTTTGCCTCGCGGATGCTGTCATCAAGACACCCGATGCCGCTGTGGCTTATGCCGATCACGACGTCGTCGGTGTTGACGGCCAACTGTGTGATCCCGTTTTCAAGCCGGATTGGTCTCCCGAACTGTTGCGTTCCACTAACTATATTGGCGACGCCTTTGTCTGGAACGGCCGGTATGCAGATCGCTTGCAAGCACTTGGCGAGGGTGTGACAGATGCCAACGTGATGCACGCCTTGCTGTTGGCGCTGAGTGAACTCGGCTTGCCGATGGTTCACGTGCCCGCGCCGCTCTGGCATATGACCCCTCGGGATGAGCAGGATGATGGCGCGGGGACGGTTCGTGCGGTGGCCGCGCACCTGCGGCGCATGGGCGTGCCTGCGGAAGTCGAGAGCACGGGGCCGGGCCGTTGTCGGGTGCGTTATTCGGTAGCGGACCCGGCACCGTTGGTCAGCATCGTCATTCCTACGCGCGATCAGTTGGGGCACCTGCACCGTTGTATCTCCAGCGTGCTGGAAAAGACGCGCTATGGGCCGTATGAAATCCTCGTTGTTGATAATCAGAGCATCGAACCCGACACACTGGCTTATCTGCAGAGCTTGAAGCAAGTAGCCAATGTTCGGGTGTTGCCGTTTGATGAGCCGTTCAATTACTCGCGCATCAACAACATGGCGATCGCCAAGGCGAAGGGCGAGTTGGTGTGTCTGCTCAATAACGATACGGAGGTGATTTCGCCGGATTGGCTGGGTGAGATGGTGGGAGTGTTATCGAGTGCCGGTGTAGGCGCTGTCGGAGCCAAACTGTTGTACGGGGACGGTACGGTCCAGCATGCTGGCGATACCGTGGGACCCGGTGGATGTGCGAATCACTTGCATAGCGGGATCGGGAAGGACGAGCCGGGTTATTCGGGCCGGGCGCTGGTTGCGCAGGACTTGTCGGCAGTTACGGCGGCATGTTTGTTGACCCAAAAGTCTACCTATCAAGCGGTAGGTGGTCTCGACGAAATCCGTTTAAAGGTAGCTTTTAACGACGTGGACTATTGTTTGCGCATACGGGACATAGGGTTTCGTGTGGTGTGGACTCCGCATGCGGTGCTGTACCACCACGAATCAGTTTCACGAGGTAAAGAAGATGCACCCGCCCAGCGGCGTCGCTTTAAGGCGGAAATTAAGTATATGCGTAATCGCTGGAAGCATGTCATGGATCACGATCCTTTTTACAATCAAAATCTAAATTATTTGCAGGCAGATTTTTCCTTGGCGGCTATGCCGAATGTATTTCGTCCATGGATTATGAGAAGCGGGCTCGAGATGTTCTGGTAGAGACGTGATCTGCATGAGGCGTGCAGCGAAAATTTAAATTTGAAACGAAGTGTGTGCGAATTTTAAATGATTAATTTCAAAAAAAATCGACTATTTATTGGCATGGTTGTCGTGCCGATGATTGCGGCAATCGTCTACTACGTTTTTCTGGCGCGTGATCGCTATGTTAGTACATCAGAGGTCGCAGTTCATAAGGTGGGATCGGATAGTGCTATCGACGCTTCGCAAATACCGGGGCTGGCGGCTCTAATGGGTGGCGGCGGCCTTACCGGCGGAAATGCCGTGGAAACGCTCTATGTTCGGGAATTTGTTGTTTCTCAGGACATGCTTAATGTTTTGCAAGAAAAACTGCATTGGAGCGATCACTATGCAGGTCAAATTCGTGATCCTGGTTATTACTTATCACCTAATGCGTCAAAAGAGGAGTTGCTGAAATATTACCAAAAAATGGTAAGGGCGCAATTTGATGCTACCACCGGTCTACTCGATATCTCTGTGCAGGCATTCGATCGGGATTTTGCCGAAAAAACCGTCGCGACAATAATTGCGGAGAGCGATAGGTTCGTGAACGAAATTTCTCATCGATTGGCTCGCGAGCAAGTTAACTTCTCCGAAGGTGAATTGGAGCACGCTCGTCTCAATTACGAGGCGAAACGAGAGGCGCTGCTTCATTTCCAAGGAGCAAATAATATGCTCGACGCTCAACGGTCCGCACTGGTACACAATGATTTGATTGCGGGGTTGCAATCAGATTTGGTCAAGGCCGAAGCTACTTTGCGCGCCTTGCAAGCAAGTTTGAACCAAGATAGTCCGCAAGTTCGTCAGCAAAAATTTCAAATCCAGGCAATTCAGCAGCAAATTGATGTCGAAAATAAGAAGCTGATTTCTAAAAATGCGGATGGCCAGCTAAACGTAATGGCATCCAGATATCAGGGGCTCGAATTGAGTGCCGGTATCGCTGAGGATGCCTATAAGGCTTCGATATCGGCTCTAGAAAATGCTCGAATTGAGGCCACAAAGAAACTTCGTAGCTTAGTAGTTGTGGTGAATCCGAACATGCCAGATGAGGCTCTTTTTCCTCGGCGAGCATATAGTTTATTCACGGTTTTGATTGTCTGTCTATTGCTTTATGGGATCACGAGATTCGTGATCGCAACAGTCAAAGACCATATGGATTAATGATAAAGACTATGTTCAGTATGAGTAATAAAAATCAAAACACAGCTATCGGTCTGATGCGAATCCGCTATCGACGTACTGCGACGCTATTGAGCTGCATTATTCTCCTGGGAGGGTGTACGACATTGTCCGGTGCTGGTCCTCGGCTCGGTGAAGTTACATCGGATACCAGTTCAAAAAATCCCGACTATCCGTATCAATTGATCGAACTCTCAGCCACCAATATAGGAAGCTACATGCGTCCTCCCGAGGGGGATCTGGTGAAGCGTGTCGGACGACCCGAGGAGCCTGAGGTGCGACTCATGCCGGGGGACGTATTGAAAGTGACGATTTCTGATGATAGTGGCATAGATAAAACGGTATTCGCACCGCTGGCTCAGGGGGGGACCACCTTTGAACAGGTTCGGCTGGATACTCGTGGGAGAATCTCTCTCCCATATTTGGGTACGGTAAGCATCCGCGGGACCACTTTGGTGGATGCGGCAAATATTATTCGCCGAGGGCTTAGAGGGCATGCTAGTGAGCCGCAGGTTTATTTGGAATTGGTGAGTGATTCGTCTAATTCGGCCTTAGTAGCTGGAGCTGTTAAAAATCCGGGGCGCTTCTCTGCGATGCAAGGGCCGCTGACGATATTGGATGCGATCAATCGGGCGGGAGGTCCGATTCTAGAACCGTATCTCATCAATGTAATAATGCGAACGGGAAAGAGTGTTCAAGTCTACAACTATCAAGATTTGTTGTCTGGTGAAAATATAGCTGTACCTCCCAATTCGGAGATAATTCTTGAGCGCTCGCGCAGACGTTTTGTGGCAATGGGTGCCGTTAGTAAACCGGGATTACACGATTTTCCGTCGGCTACGCCTAGCCTTTTAGAGGTGCTTGGTTCAGTCGAAGGATTGAATGAGCATACAGCAAACCCAAGCGGCGTTTTTATATTTCGACTCGCCGAAAATGTCGACGGCAATAGCCCCAAGGCGCAGGTATTTCGCTTGGACATGCGGCAGCCAGTGTCAATGTTTTTGGCAAAAAACTTTTTAGTGCAGCCGGATGATACGATTTATGTGACGAACGCTCCGGTATATGAGATGCAAAAAATTATTTCGCCAATCGTGCAAGTTCTGCTGTTAGGGCGAACTATTGATCAATATTGATGGATGGCTTTATGTCTGAATTCGAGTCGCCATTTAGAGCAAATCGATCGTCTCTAAAAATTGTACGATCGGTTATGTTCGCTTTGTTCATGCGCGAAATGCAAACTCGATTTGGCGCGCGACGCATGGGTTTTGTGTGGGTTGTTTTGGAGCCGCTCGCAATCCTGATAATTATTTTGGGATTTCATTTGCTTATTCATGCGGCCCCTATGCAAGGAATGAATTTCGTCGTATTCATGGTTAATGGGATCGTTCCTTTTCACATGATGCGGAGTATCGTTTACCGGCTAACCGACGCGCTGCAAGCCAATCAAGGATTGTTTGCATATCGACAATTGATGCCCTTTGATACATTTGTGGTGCGGGTGATTGTTGAACTCTGCGCGTACGCCTGCGCATATATCATCATTTGCTTTTCCCTCGCATTTTGGCTTGACTACGATGTTTCGATAGACGATCCACTAATGTGGGTATGCGCGATGATGGTTGGGGTGCTTTTGTCATTTTCTATTGGGATGGCTTTCGCGATCATCGCCCATATCATTCCCAACTCAGGGCGTGTGTGCAAGATGGCCTACATACCTATTTATATAACAGCAGGTGTTTTCTTCCCGATCTGGAATTTGCCAGCAGAAAAAATGTATTTGATCTCCTGGAATCCGTATGTCGCGGCGATTGATAATATTCGTTCAGCTATATTTCCAAATTATCCATCCACTCATGGATTAAATCCATGGTATCCGGTATATTTCTCAATTGTACTCACATTTTTTGTGATGGTGGCGTATAGGCGTCTGCGCCAAACTCTACGTTCATCTACAATATAAAATGATCGAATTATCAAGATTGACGAAATCGTACGTCACAAAGCAAGGTAGAAAATACGTTTTTCGAGATTTCTCGTTTATCATTCCGCCGGATAAAAACATCGCGCTTATCGGAAAGAATGGAGCTGGCAAGAGTACGTTGATGCGCCTGCTATGCGGAACAGATATTCCGGATAGTGGAAGAATTATTACCGATAAGAAAATTTCTTGGCCGGTTGGATTGGGTGGTGGATTTCAAGGTTCTTTGACCGGACGTCAAAACGTAAAATTCATCTGCCGAACCTTGGGGGCCGAAGGTGAAGAGATGAGCAAGGTGATCAACTACGTTGAAGATTTTGCCGAGCTTGGTGACTACTTCAATCAACCTGTAAAAACATACTCGTCAGGCATGAGCTCGAGGTTGCGATTTGGGATGAGTTTAGCCTTCGACTTCGATTATTACATGATCGATGAAGCAATGTCGGTTGGTGATGCGCATTTTCGCGAGAAGGCTGAGTCGGAATTTAAAAAGCGCGTTGGGCGAGCGAATATGATATTGGTAACTCATGGGATGGCTCAAGTTAGAAAGTTATGCGATATCGTTTTGCTGCTTCATAACGGAGCTATCAAGGTGTTTGAAGATGTTGAGGAAGGAATTGCCGCGTATCAGAAGGGGTAGCGGCAAAATCAAGAGCGAGTTTATTTTAGGGCTTGCTGTTAAGTTGGCGTGATATTGTGACGGACTGAATCAGTCATATTTAATAAGTGAGTCAATGATCTGTTGGGGGCCGTGTGAGTAATTTTTCAGATTCGGAAGCATTGGTGAAATATAGGGGTCTCGATGAGCGGTATAAAAAAATAAAGGCCGAAAACGAAGCGCTGCGAACTGAGCTCGAGAAGTGTAAGCACACTATTGATGTCCGATTCGATGAGTTGGCCACTTTGACAAAATTGCTCGAGGCTCGTAATCACCAGATATTCTTGGCAACGTCGGCATGCATGGCTTCAGAAGGTAAGTTGCTTGCAATGAAGGAATCGTTTTCCTGGAAGGCGACTAAGCTGGCAAGAACGATTTTTAAATCGATATCGAAGCGACGAGGGAATGTAAAATCGTCGCAGTATATTCGATATTTGATTGAAAAGTCTTCATATTTCGACTCGGATTGGTATGTTTCGCATCATCCTGAGGTGTCAGGCAGTGGTTTGATTCCTATTCAATATTTTGTGGATCACGGTTTGGCAAAGTGGCATGATCCTGGCCCGAATTTTAGTTGCGACAAATATATCGGTAAATATCCGGATGTTGCAATATCAGGAATTCCTCCGTTTTTGCATTTTATCCGACACGGGTTGTCTGAGGGGCGGGATTCGATCTAAACGGTGGCAAAGTAAAAATGACTACTTTTATAAAAAAACTGCAAAGCTTTGATCCAATTTGGTACTCGCGAGAGTACGCCGATGTTTCGCTGAGCGGTCTTTCGCCCATTGAGCATTTTCGTCGATACGGACTGCTTCTAAATCGGAAGCCGTGCTTCGACTGGTTTGAGGAAGGGGTGGCAACATCTGATGAGAAGGTAGACGCGATCCTCGATAATCGTAACTATCTCCTTCTCAATGCTGCTCACCGCCAAGAGTTGAACCATGTAAAAGAAAAATCCTGGATATCTCTTGGCAAGGATCCAGCTTTTGTCCTTTCTCCGAACGATCTAGGTTATTTTTCTGGGCCGGGCTGGTATAGCTTTTCGGTAAAAATGAATCCGAAAGAGGTTTCCGGCTGCGCAAAATTTTATATTGACTATGGGGCGGGATTTTCTGAGGAAAATTCTCTCTCCATTCGGTATAAACTCGGTGAGAAATCTGAACGACTCATCCGTGTTCGGAAAAACGTTATTGGATTGCGTTTTGATCCCATGGAGACTGAAGGTGAGTTTTCGGTCGAATGGCTCGGCATCGAAAGGATTTCTGATGAGGTGGCGCTAGATCGAATTTTGTCCAGAATTTCGATGTCGCACCCCAGGTTTGTAAATCAAGGTGTGTCTCAGATATCGGAAAACATGTCTCGGGAATTAGGCTTTGAGCTGACTCCGGAGGACGCTTTTGACGTATATGAGGAAAGCTTTCTTGTTGATTCTTCGGCAGCGAATTACGACGAATGGATCAAGAACGTTGAGTGTCCCTCTCTTCCGAAACTAGAGGAGGTCAGCAAAATAATTGACGGATTGAAAAGGACGCCAATAATTTCTGTCATCGTTCCGACGTATAACACGGATGAGAAATATCTGCGTGAGTGTATCGAATCTGTTTTCAATCAAAGTTATCCATATTGGGAGCTTTGTGTTGCAGACGATGCATCACCAAAGGAACATGTGCGCCAAATATTGGATGAATATTCGCGCCGAGATAGTAGAGTAAAAATAATTTATCGAAAAATCAATGGGCATATTTCGGAAGCATCTAATAGCGCGCTTTCGATTGCGTCTGGAGATTATATCGCATTGCTTGACCATGATGATCTCTTGGCGGAGCATGCTTTGCTGAGCGTCGTGCAGGAAATCAATTGCAAAGAATCCGTAAAAATTATCTACAGTGATGAAGATAAGATAAATTCGCTTGGGATGCGTTTTGATCCTCACTTCAAGAGCGACTGGAATCCAGATCTGTTCTATTCTCAGAATTATGTTTCGCATCTCGGAGTTTACGAGCGATCTTTGTTGAATAAAATCGGTGGTTTCCGACGTGGGGTCGAAGGAAGCCAGGATTATGATTTGATGCTGAGGTGTTTGCCGCATATTGCATCAAATCAAATTATCCATATTTCTAAGATTTTATATCATTGGCGGGTGTTGCCTGGCTCTACGGCGTTGTCTGCTGGTGAAAAATCTTATACTGAAGTCGCCGGAATTAAGGCATTGCAAGACTATTTTGATGAAATCGGAATCGATGGGATCGAGGTAGAGCGCGGGGTTATCCCCAACTCTTATCATGTCAAATGGCCTATTGAGGAGCTGCAGCCTCTTGTCAGTCTCATCATTCCAACGAGAGATTACCGCGACGTAACTGAGGTTGCGGTACGAAGCATTTTGGATAAGACGACGTATAGGAATTTCGAAATTATCATTATCGACAATGATAGTGTTGAACCCGAAACTCTCCGTTTCTTCCATGATATTCAGAGAAGTAGTGAAAAGGTCCGGGTTGTTCGATACGCTCATCCATTTAATTATTCTGCGATCAATAATTTTGGAGTAAAGCATGCAGCGGGTCAGATAGTGGGTTTGGTCAATAACGACGTAGAAGTGATTTCTCCGGATTGGTTGACGGAGATGGTTAGGCACGTGATGCGAAAGGAAATTGGCTGCGTAGGCGCAAAATTGCTCTACAGTAATGGGACAATTCAACACGCAGGAGTGATTTTAGGCATCGGCGGGGTAGCCGGACATTCTCACAAATATTTTCCAGGAGATCATGCTGGCTATTTTGGTAGGCTAACGCTTGCTCAGAATCTATCCGCAGTAACTGCGGCCTGCTTACTTGTTCGTCGAGACGTGTATGACGAGGTTGAAGGGTTGAACGAAATCGACTTGACTGTTGCCTTCAATGACGTCGATTTTTGTCTTCGAGTTAGAGAGAGCGGATACAGAAATATCTGGACACCCTATGCGACCCTATTTCACCATGAGTCTATAAGCAGAGGGAAGGAAGACCGTCCGGAAAAGGTGAGAAGATTTAATGATGAAGTTCAATATATGAAAGAGAGATGGGGCGATGCATTGAATCTGGATCCGTATTACAGTCGGCATCTGTCTCGAGATCATGAGAATTTTTCCATTGGATTATGATTCATAATTTTCCCTGATTGCGGAAAATGAGTGGTGAATTTGATCGCGTGGCTGACGAGGCCCCGCGATTGACTCTAGGGAAGCTGAGCGGCTCATTTAATAAAAGCCCCGCATCCACCGAGCAGTCCATATTTGTGCTCGGAACTAGGTGCCCGAAAATATGAATTTCTAGGTTTGACCGGAAATATGAAGATACATGGACCTGATTCGGCCTTGGCCAGGTCTGATGTCGATAGTGACGAATCGAGGATGTGGCGAGGCCGATACGAGGCAGCACTTGACTATGGATGTAGCAGTTTTATAATAAAAATTCAACTCTATCGTTGGGGCTGGCGGCAAGAAGGCCTTTGCTGGAATTTTTAATTTTTAATTTTTAATTTTGAATTGTTTGGATATAAGATGATCAAAAAATGGTATTTTTGCTTGAGCGAGAGCTCCATTGATAGGGCTAATCACGGCTGGCGTGATTTGATCGCAGTCGCAGTTAATTCGGCGTTGGCTAATACCAATTTTGAGCCATATCTCATCTACGATGGTGTGGATAGCCATTTTCTCGATTTCCTGAGGGCGAAGGGCGTCAATATCATATTTCACCGGGTTGGTTTTTACGATGCGCTCGCCAAGCGAGACGAGTCAGAGCCTGGGTATTTGGCGATTGCATCGGGGGCCTTTCTTCGGACGGAAATCCCTCTCATTGAAAAAGAGGACGAGTTTGTCCTTTATACCGACTGCGACGTGATATTCCGTGGTCAACCGAATTTTTCCGGAATTCGGCCGGAACTATTTGCATGTGCTCCGCAGGCGGCTATGGCCGATTATGATAATGACGCCAACTCTGGGGTTCTTGTTATAAATGTTCCTAAAATGCGAGAGTCATATAAAGAGTTTTCGGATTTTATTGTGCGCAATCTAAACGCCGGATGGCCTGGATGTGATCAGGAAAATTATCGTAGATTTTATCATGGCAAATGGGACAGATTGCCGCTGGGGATGAATTGGAAGCCGTATTGGGGTGTAGGTGACGATGCGACAATTGTGCATTGGCACGGCCCGAAGCCGGAAGCCATCCAGCGTAAAGTTGATGATGAAAGTTTCAACTTATACGAGGCTTGGGATAAGCTCTATAATTGGAATAAGGTTGCCTATAAAAAGTATGTTGATGAATGGTCTTCGTATAAGGAAGACTATCTCCCCGATTATGTACGTGGTCACATAGATGTTGTTTCCGGTTCAAGCGTCGGTGGTTGGGCGTTGTATGGACCAGATTCAAACTATCCACTTCAAATCGGACTAAAAGTAGATGGGGGAGATATTTTTCCGGTGGATACCTCCGGGCGTCGAGGTGATCTGGAAAAGGTGTTCAAGGCGATACGGGGTGGATTTAATTTTGATCTGAAAAAGCTGCCTAGCAACTCGACTGTAGAAATTGTCGATCATCTTGGCTGCAGAGTTGGCTTGAAGCATGATGGAAATATCATTTCGAAATTCTATTGGGATGGGGTCTCGATGTCTAAGTTCGAGTGACAGTTTGAAAAAATTCGCTTTCTGACTGAGAGGATGATTGCGAGAAAAGAAATGATCGGGTGAGCGATGTGGTGGGCTGCTCCTTGATTATATTGAGATGTGTCGGCTTTAATGCCGACGCACCTCGCACGATACGTTGGCTGAGCTTCGGAGTAACTGCTCTGAATAGGCGCTGCACCGTTGTGTGCGTATTTTTATATGCATGTTGGAGGTGATATGAAGGTTTTACGTGTCGTGGTTGGAGTCGCGATTCTAGGCATGACGAGTGGTGTATTTTGTCCGATTGAGGCACTCTCGCAAAGTATGAAGAGAAATATTGCTGTCGGTGGTGTTGATGGCTTTGAAGCGTTGGCGGACCCAAGCAATAGCGCGGCACTCCGCTCGACGGGGCGCGTCAGCTTGTACATTCATAAATATATATGGGATAACACAAATCCTGATCTACATAAGACCGTCGGATCAGTTTTTGATGGTACCGGGCCAGCGGTAATTGAGGTTGGGGAAACCTCTCTTCCGCAGGTTTATTGGTCGAAACTGAATGAGCAATTCAAGAGTGCGGGGATATTTCCGGGCGCGGCATATGTTAATGCCCCTAAGGTGATGCAAAGTAGCTTAACATTGCCTAAATGGAAATCGTACGTTGATGTCGCTCGGAGTTACGGCGTTAAGATTGTCGCGCCGGTTAGAACTCCAAATATGAATGAATGGGAGACATCAAATTTTAGTGATGGAAAATGGGATTCAGTTCGCGAGATGGCGAAGTATGGTGGAGGGTTGGTGGTTGATAGCCCACCATATTATTTTTTGGCTCGCCCAGAGGGATACAGAAAATTCGTTGAAGATGAGATAATTTGGGCTAAAGAGCAAGGAATTCAGGCGATATTGATCATATCACCTCCATATAATGGGGGAGATTTCTTAAAGCCCACTGAGCAGATGATCGCATTGTTGAGAAAAGACGGGGCGTTGCCAACTAACTATGTCGTTGAAAACTATAGATCAAAGCCGCCGGTGGGGTTTAAGAATGTGATTGGTTCGGAGCGTGATCCAATGACAGTGCTTGGGGTTGCTATGTGGTTGGCTCGTAACGTAAAGGGAGGCTGAATTTAAGGATTGGTCAGATTGGTAGCGCATGGGTCTAATCGTTCGGTAAAAACGTCGAAGAAGGTAACTTGGCTGAATTCGGCTCAGTTGATGAAGTATCTTTTCGTGGCTGAGATAGTTGGCTGTGTCTCTCGATTTGTGTGTTCGATTTTTTTGGATGAGCGGTTTGGTGCCTGTGCTGCCATTGATTCGGCTTGATGTGTAGCTCGCGAACATTGGTCAATCATTTTGGCGGCACAGCTCATCTGCGTGGTTTGCAGTAAGTCAATCGCTGGTGAAGCAATTCCGGGCTGAGTCGTAACAGCCCGGTGTGTCGTCTTTAGACTCGATGCAGATTTTGGGTGTTGTCGAATTTCGACTCAAAAGGAGTAAGGGGTTATCCGAGTAGGTTTGATGTGTCTCATGTCAGATTTTCGAGATTATTTTAGATATCCAATTGATTGGAGTGCTTGCGTGCTTGTTTTTTTGGATTTCATCGAAATTTCGAATCATCTCGTCTAGATTTCTCATCTCATCTTGCGTTCGTGATGAGAAGTTTTTTGCTATGAGACACTCCTCGTCATTCCTATCGTGTGCAATAAAATAGGCCTTATGCTTTATTCGACCTATTTTAGATGCGCTTCCTCGTTTGCTTTTTCCGACCAAAAATTCTTCTAACGATTTTGTCGCGTAGTGATTTATTCTTGCTCCTTCCCAACAGGTGCTGGCGCTTAGTCCTTTTCCATGCGTCGGATGTAGGGTTAAATCTTTTTCATCCGATGTGATATAGCGGCCACTCGTTAAATTGACGTGGTGAGGATTGGTAAATCCTGTGGCGCGTTCTGGGCGAACGAATGTTTTGTAGTGTTGATTTATGCCGAGATCAATTTTGGCGCGTTTCGTAAATCTGTCGATAACCAAGCCATTTTCATGGAATTTTGCCCCGGATGATCCAAATGTCGACCAATTCAGCGCTAGGGCGGAAATGTCTTGGTTGATAAATATTTTTTCGACAAATGATCTAATGCTTGTAGCACCGTCGGATGGAGCTATAAATTCATCTGCATCGATAAATGCCAGCACATCCACTTTTCCTGAAGCAATCGCAAGCAAGTTTTTGTAAGTGGGTAGCTGAGGTTTTAGGTCAGGCAACGTTTTCGCGTCAATGGTCTCTAAGAAGTCGTTCGAACTTAAGGCGGTCAATAACTCTTTCGTCCCATCGGTGCTTTCGTTATCCGCGATGAAAAATTTGTCTATACCTAACGCTTTGTGATAGGCGATCCACTCTATGAGAGCATCGGCCTCATTTTTCACAATTCCAGCAATTCCTAATTTCAACATAATAATTCAGTCGCTTCCGAAGATATCTCTCGTATATACTTTTTCGGATACATCCAGCAAAGACGAAATCATCCGATTGCTGATGATTACATCGGATTCGCGCTTAAATAGATCTAGATCGTTTACTACACGCGATCTAAAGAACAACTCCTCCTTCAGCGCGGGCTCGTACACGATGACCTCCACACCCTTCGCCTTGATCCGTTTCATCACGCCCTGAATGCTTGACGCACGGAAGTTGTCGGATCCGCTCTTCATGATGAGGCGATAGATCCCGACCACCTTCGGCTTGCGGCGCAGCACGTCTTCAGCGATGAAATCCTTGCGCGTCGTATTGGACGCCACGATAGCCTGAATCAGGTTCTGCGGCACGGCCTTGTAGTTGGCGAGGAGCTGCTTGGTGTCCTTGGGCAGACAGTAGCCGCCGTAGCCGAACGACGGATTGTTGTAATGACCGCCAATCCGCGGATCAAGACAAACCCCGTCGATGATCTGCCGCGTATCCAGCCCGTGCGTTGCCGCATAAGTGTCGAGCTCGTTGAAGTACGACACACGCATCGCGAGGTAGGTATTCGCGAAGAGCTTGATGGCTTCCGCTTCCGTCGAGTCGGTAAAAAGCACCGAGATGTCCTTCTTGATCGCGCCTTCCTGGAGCAGTTCGGCGAACACCTTGGCCCGTTCCGATTGCTCGCCGACGATGATACGCGACGGATGCAGGTTATCGTGCAGCGCGCGACCTTCGCGCAGGAATTCAGGCGAGAAGATCACGTGATCGCAATCCAGCTCCTGTCGAACCTTCGCCGTGTATCCGACCGGCACGGTCGACTTGATCACCATCACCGCGCGCGGATTGATCGCCTTCACGTCCTTGATCACGGCTTCGATCGAGCGTGTATTGAAGTAGTTGGTCTCCGGATCGTAATCGGTTGGCGTGGCGATAATGACGTAGTCCGCCCCTTCATAGGCCTCGTGCTTGTCCAGCGTCGCACGGAAGTTCAGGCGCTTGTTCGCGAGATAGTCCTCGATCTCGGTATCGATGATCGGAGACTGCTTGCGATTGAGCATCTCCACCTTCTCGGGAACGATGTCCAGCGCGACGACTTCGTGGTGCTGAGCAAGCAGGATACCGTTGGAAAGCCCGACATAGCCGGTGCCGGCGATAGCGATTTTCATGAGTCGTTGATTGATTTGGAATTGGAATGGACCGCGTACTCAACGTACCGGGACTATCGTTTCTCGAGCAAACCCTTCATTGCCTGCACGGTCTGGTCGATCTGCGCTTCACTATGCGTGCAAGCGATGAAAAACCTCAACCGCGCCGACTGCTCCGGCACCGCCGGATAAAGAATGGGCTGCACATTGATTCCTTGTTCGAACAGGGCGTCCGACCACTTGGTCGCCCGTAGCGAGCTGCCGAGAATCGCCGGAACGACAGCAATCCCCGCGCTGCTGCCCGTATCGATTCCCGCTGCCTTGGCCTGCGCAAGAAAGTACTGTCCGCGCGCCTGAAGCGTGGCCACGCGCTCAGGCAATTCCAGCATGCGCCGCAGCGCTGCGAGAGAAGCGGCCGCGACCGGCGGCGGCATCCCCACGCTATACAGGAACCCGGGCGCCAGAAATTTCAAATGTTCGATGAGCGCCGTCTCGCCGGCGATATAGCCACCACAGCCGGCCAGCGATTTGCTCAGCGTGCCCATCCAGATGTCGACGGCATCGCCGGCAAGGCCGAAGTGCTCGCGAATCCCGCGCCCGGTCTTGCCCATCACGCCCAGCGAATGGGCCTCGTCCACCATCAGGAACGCCCGGTGACGGCGCTTGATGTCGACGAAGCGCGGCAGGTCGGGGTAGTCGCCGTCCATGCTGTAGATGCCTTCCAGCACGATCAGCACGCGCTCGAACTGATGCCGCTGTTCCGTCAGCAGCCGCTCGAGCGCATCGGCGTCGTTGTGCGCGAACGAAAAGCGCTTCGCCCCCGACAACTGGATCCCCTGCAGCACGCTGTTGTGGATCAGTTCGTCATGAATGACGAGATCGCGCGGGCCGAACAGGTAGCCGATCGTCGTCACGTTGGCCGCATGGCCGCTCACGAACGTGATGGCGTCGTCCACTCCGTACAACTCGGCGAGCGCTCGTTCGAGCTCGCGGTGGATCGGCCGTTCGCCGGACACCAGGCGGCTCGCGGAAACCGACGTGCCGTAGCGGTCGATCGCATCCTTCGCGGCTTGCGAGACGACGGGGTCGCCCGACATGTCGAGGTAGTTGTAACTGGCGTAGTTGACGTATGTATGACCGCCGATGCAGGTTTGCGCACCGGCCGTCCCTTCATGCAGCTTGAAGAACGGGCTGCGCAAGCCAAGGCGCGCCGCGCCGTCGCTCATGATGCGCAACTGCCGATAGCCCGGATACTGGTCGAAGCGCGTGTAGGCTTCCGGCACGGAAGCTGCCGTTCTGCGGCCCGCCGCCGGCGCGGCGGCGGGCTGCTCGCGCCCGGCTTCACGCAGCTTGCGCTCGAGCGCCTGCTGGATGAGCTTGTTCTTCAGGGCCGAGGTGAGGCCCGGCAGTCCGGTGGTTTTGGTCTTGCTCATGTCGCGCTTATCGGATCATGCGTTCCGGCTTGTGGCCGGCTTCTTGTGCAGCCTTGATTTCGTCGGTGAACTCGGCGATCGCTTCGCTGGAAACATCCTGGGTATGCTGGGCCACGACATGTGCCACCTGCTGGGCAACGGTGTCGGGCTCGGCCGGCTCTTCGCCGCGCAGCACCTCGATCAACCGCGTGGCCAGCTTGGTCATGGTGGGGCTCTCGGAGAGCGCCATCACGGGCAGCCGGACGCCGAAGCGGCTTTCAAGCGCCACCACGAGCTCCACACCCATCAGCGAATCGAGGCCCATATCGTAAACCGAACGATCGGGGTCGATCTTGTCCGCGGGCACGCGCAGGATCTCGCTGACTTCGTGCTTGATCATGTCGACCACGGCCGGGTGCAGTTCCTCGTCGTTTAGCGTGGCCAGCAACTCGGCGACGTCGTCGCTGCCGTCCTCGTCCTGATGCGACGTTGCCGCGTCGCGCGCGACCCAGGCGAACATGGGCGTCTGCGCGCTCGGCAGGAAGCGCGACAGCGCACGCCAGTCCAGTTCCAGCACGCCGAGGTCGCCGACGCCGCCCAGCAGCATGTCTTCCAGCGCATCGAGCGCCGTCGCGGCGGGCAGGGCGCTGCCGCCCATGCGGTTTTGCAGCGCGTCCTTGACCTTCTGGTTGCGCGCGAGGAAGCCGGCATCGGCAATCGCGCCCCAGCGCGGGCTGGTCGCGGGAAGCCCGCGTGCGCGCCGCAGGCGGGCCAGTGCTTCGAGCCAGCCGTTGGCGGCCACGTAGTTCGATTGCCCCGGGTTGCCGAACAGCGTCGTGCCCGACGAGTGGAACACGAAGAAGTCGAGCGGCCGCGCGCACGTGAGTTCGTCGAGATGCAGTGCGCCGATGATCTTGGGCGCCATCACGCGTTCGATTTGCGCGGCGGTTGCACCACGCACGAGCCCGTCGTCGATGACCATCGCGGCGTGCACGATGCCGCGCAGCGGCGGCATGTGCGCGTCGACGTGCGCGAGCAGCGCGGCGAGCGCCGCGCGATCGGTGACGTCGCACGCGGCGGCATGCACGTCCACGCCGCGTTCTCGCAGCGCGGCGATCGCTTCCTTTGCCTCGTCCGACGCGGGGCCGCTTCGGCTCGCGAGCACGAGGTGGCGCGCGCCCTTGTCGGCCAGCCATTGCGCGGTGCGCAGGCCGAAGCCGGACAGGCCGCCGGTGACGAGATAGCTCGCCTCGTCGCGCAAACGCAGTTCGTCCGCGGGGGCGGCGGTTTGTGCCGCCGCGCTTGCCTGCAGGCCGCGACGATAGGTCACGACGATCTTGCCGATCTGGCGTGCCTGTTGCATATGGCGGAACGCGTCGACGATATCGTTTGCGTCGAAGGCGTGATAAGGGAGCGGACGGAGCACGCCCTCCTCGAACAGCGCCATCATCTCGCCGTACAGGCGTCGCGTCAGATCCGGGCGCTTCGACATCAGCTGGTCGGCGTCGATGCCGAAGTAGCTGATGTTGTTGCGGAACGGACGCAGGCCGATGCGCGTGTTTTCGTAGAAGTCGCGTTTGCCGAGTTCCAGGAAGCGGCCGAACGGCTTGAGCGCGCGCAGGTTGCGGTTGATGGCTTCGCCCGCGAGCGAGTTGAGCACGACGTCGACGCCTTCGCCATCGGTCGCGGCGAGGATCTCGTCGGCGAACTCGAGCGAGCGCGAATCGTAGATGTGCTTCACGCCCATCAGGCGCAGGAAGTCGCGTTTCTCGTCCGAGCCCGCGCTCGCGTGAATCTCCGCGCCGATCCATTGTGCGAACTGGATCGCGGCGATGCCGACGCCGCCGGCCGCGCCGTGGATCAGCACGCGCTCGCCGGGTTCGAGCCGGGCGAGGTGATGGAACGCGTAGTAGACGGTGAAGAACGTGCTCGGAATGGTGGCCGCGGCTTCGAACGACAGGCTGCGCGGAATGTGCGACAGCGCGCTCGACTGCGTGACGACGCGGTTGCCGAAGCTGGCCGGCCCGAAGCCGACGACGGCGTCGCCCGGTTTGTATCCGGTGACCTTGCGGCCGACGCGCTCGACGACGCCCGAGAATTCGAGCCCGAGCGTCGGTCCGGCAAAGCCGTTTTCGATCGCTTCGTCGGACAGCAGGCCCAGCGTGTACATCACGTCACGGAAATTCAGGCCGGTGGCTTCGACGCGGATCTGCAGCTCGTCCTCGCGCACGTCGGGCAGCGTATGGGCTTCCCAGCGCAGGTTGCGCAACTGGCCGGGCACTTCGAAGCCGAGACGCATCGCGGTATCGGTCGCGGAAGCGGGCGTCGCCGGCGCTGTGGAATGCGGGCGCGGATTCTTGCGCAGGCGCGGCGCATAGCGCTCGCCCGCTGCGCCGAGCGCGATTTCCTGTTCACCGTCCGGCCACAACAGTTCGCGCGCGAGCGCGTCGAGCGGCACCGGTTCGGTCTGCGGCAGGTCGACGAGGCGAACGTCGAATCCGGCGGCCTCGTTGATCATCGTGCGGCCGTACAGCCACAGCGAAGCGTCGTTCAGCGTCGCGTAGCGGCTGGTCGGTGCGCTCGGCAGGAACGGCGCGGCGCCGGCCGTCAGCAGCCACATCGTGGTCTTCAGGCCCGCGCGTTCGCACGCCGATGCGAGCCCGGCGGCCAGCGCGCAGCGCTGCACCTGGGCCTGCAGCAGGCGTTGCGGATCGTCGCCGTCGGCGAGGTTCGCGCCGTATGCGAGACCGGCGAGATGCACGATGCCGCGAATTTCGCCGAGCTCGGCTTGCGCGCGCTGGATTACCGCATCCAGCTGCTCGGGTGTGACGTCGGTCTCGACGCGCACCGGCAGGCGGCGACGGCTCGATAGATGGGCGGCGAGCTTGCGCGCGGGGCCGGATTCGCCGGCCGTGTGCGCATCCGAGAGAATCAGCCAGCCGCCTTGAGGGGGTTGCGGCTGCGCGACGGCGGCTGCTTCCACGGGCAGGCCGGCCGCGAGCAGATAGGGGCCGCACGCGCTTTCCGGCGCGAGTTCCAGCGGCTCGTCACATTCCAGGCCGAGTTGCGCCAGTTCGGTTTGCCAGTAGGCGGCCGTGCGTTGCGGCGAGACCGGCGTGCCGTCGGCGCGCTTGGCCCACCACGCGGCATTGCCGCCGAAGATGAAGTCCATCCATGCGGCCGGCTGCGTGCCCCACAGCAGCAGCGTGCCGCCGGGCTTGAGGCGGTTCGCGCCGTATTGCAGCGCCAGCCGGGCCGCATCCAGGTTGCCGAAGTCGCAATGGAAGACGATCAGGTCGGCGTCGCGGCTCGGGCTTGTCGCGCTTGGGTCGATCCGCTGGATCGACAGCTCCGGGCAATGCTCGCGCAGGCGTTCCGCGTGTTCGAGCGCCGCGTCTTCGGAGCTGGCGTAGCTGAAGTCGGCAACCGCGAAATCGAGATGGCGGCACAGGTCGGCAGCCACGCGTGATGCACCGGCGCCGATTTCCAGAATGCCGAGGCGCTGGTCGGGCGCGCGGGCAACGAGTGCCTTCTCGAGGTGCGCGCTGAGCGTGTCGGAGAGCCGCTGGTTCGCTTCGTCGCCCAGCACGTAGTGCGCGAGCTCCACGGGTGTGACGTCGCGCGGGCAGACGTTGGCCCACGCGGTTTCACCGCTGAGCAGGGCCGGCAGGTGCAGGCCAACGCGGCCGGTTGCGTGAACCAGCGTGAAGTAGTCGGGGTATTCGCGCAGCAGGCTGTTCCAGATGTCGCTGGTGCTGGCGCCGTCGTCTTGCGGCACATCGATCTGCCAGTCCTGCGAATCCGGCAGCCGGTGCGCGCTACGGCCGAGTGCCCAGTCGAGCAGCGGGGCGGCATGCGGTGCGGCATCGCGACAGGCGGCGAGCGCGGCGGCGTCCAGCCGGCCGTCGGTCGACAGCGTCAACAGCGCTTCGGCGGCATAGCGGTCGCACAGCGTTTCCAGCAGCGGATCGACTTCCTGCGCATAGCGTTCGAGCAGACCGTCGGTCGCGATGGAGCGGACCGCAGCGCGCAGCGCGGGCTGCAGCGAGTTGCGTCGCAGCGCGGTGTTCGCGGGCTGCTGGCTCTGCGGATGCGGGCTCGGCGTGGCGGCGTAATCGAGGAACGAGAGCGGCTCGCTGTGCGCCTTCGCCAGGCGCACGCTGCGAAAGCGTGCTTCGCTGACGGCTGCGATCTGCTGCCCATGTTCGTCGAAGATCGCGAATTCGGCGGTGAGCGAATGCGGCGCCCGCTTCAGCAGGCGCGCACGCACACGGTGCGGCGTGCCTTGCCCGGCGCGCCAGCGCAGCCGGCCGATACGGGTCGGCACGAACGCGATGCCTTGTCCCAGCGAGGGATCATCCTTCAGCATCTGGATGATGAGCTGGAACGTGCAGTCGAGCAGGGCGGGGTGCAGCAGGCTGTGGGGCAGGCTGTCGGCCAGCGCTTGCGGCGCGTGCAGCACGGCCACCACGCTTTGCGGCGACTCGATCCAGCCGTGCGACACGGCCTGGAAGGCCGGACCGTAGTCGAGTTCGGCCGCGCGTGTCAGCGCGAGGTGCGTAGCGCCGGTGAAGTCGGGCTCGCGCTCGGGCAGTGCGGGCGCGGTTTCGGCCAGTTGCTGTGCGTTCGCGCCCGCCAGCAGGCGGCCGCTGGCGTGCTCGGTCCACGGATCGGTGCTGCCGACCTGCTTGCTGCGCAGCCTGAAGCGGCTATCGCCTTCGTCGAGCGACAGGCGGGTGATCTTGCTCGGCGCGGCGGACAGCAGCAGCGGCGCATAAATCTCCAGTTCCTCGATGTCCGCGTGGTCGCCGGGGTGCCATTGAAGCGCGGCGGCGAGCGCGATTTCCGCGAAGCCGGAGCCCGGGAAGACGGTCGCGTGACCGACGACGTGGTCGGCGAGCCACGGCTGGAGCAGCGTATCGAGCTGGTTTTCCCATGCAGGCTGGGTCTGCTGGGTCATCTTGTAGCCGAGCAGCGGGTGAACGCGACGGCGGCCGAGCTGGTTCAGCGACTCGGTGGTGACCGGGTGCCAGTAACGCTCGCGTTGCCACGCGTACGAGGGCAGTTTGGCGCGGGCCGCGTCGCTCGGGAAGAACCGCGTCCAGTCGATCGGCGCACCGCTGATCAGCGTTTGCGCGACGGCTGCCTCCACGCGCTCGGGCGCGTCGTCGGTGCGGCGGCCGGTCGGGATGCAGTGGCCGGTCTTGCCGTGCTGCTTGAGCGTTTCGTTGACGTAGTTGCGCAGCACGGGCGCCGGGCCGACTTCGATCAGCACGTTGCTGCCTTGCGTGACGAGACTGTCGAGCGCCTGCTCGAAGCGCACCGGCACGCGAATGTTGCGCCACCAGTAGTCGGCATCGAGCGCGGTGCCGTCGAGCTCGGCGCCGGCCACGGTCGAGAAGAACGGCACGCTCGCGCGCTGCGGCCGGATATGGGCCAGCGCCTGCTTGAGCGGGGCTTCGATCGAATCCATCGCGCTGCTGTGGAACGCGTAATCGAGGTCGAGCTGCTTGTAGAACACGCGGCGCTCGGCGAGCACCTGGCCGACCTGCTCCAGCGCGTGCGGTGCGCCGGCCAGCGTGGCGCCCTTGGCGCTGTTGTAGCCGGCGACACACAGCACGTTCTGCAGGCCGAGTTCGTCGAGCAGCGCGGCGGTGGCGACGCCGTCGATGCCGACGGCCGCCATGCGTCCCTTGCCCTTCGTGAGCCCTTGCTGCTGGCTGCGGTGATAGATGACCGCGACGGCATCGGCGAGCGAGAGCGCGCCGCACGCCCACGCGGCGGCGACTTCGCCGACGCTGTGTCCGACGACGGCGGTGGGCCGCACGCCTTGCTCGGCGAGCATGCGCGTCACGCCGACCTGCAGCGCGAACAGTGCTGGCTGCGCGATTTCTGTGCGCTCGTAGATGCCGTCCTGCGCGTCGCGTTCGAACAGCGCGTTGAGCGACCAGTCGGCGAGCTCGGCGAACAGGCGATCGATTTCGACGATCGTCTGCTTGAAGACCGGATGCGCGAGCAGCTTGCAGCCCATCCCCGCCCATTGCGAGCCGTTGCCGGAATACACGAAGACCGGGCCTTGCGCGTCGCGCACGCCGACGCCTTCGTGGATCGACGGGTTCGCCGCATCGTCGGCGCCAAGCTGCTCGAGCAACTGCGCGACATGTTCGCTGTCGGTGCCGAACACGACCGCGCGCTTTTCGTGCCAGTCGCGACGCAGCGCGGCTTCATGCGCGACGTCGTACAGCGCCGGCGCGTCCGGGCCGCGCAGCGTATCGGCGAGCTTGCGGGCGTTGGCCTGCAGTGCCGCGCTGCTGCGGCCGGTGACGATCATCGGCACGGCGGCCGTCGTTGCCGCTGCCGCGCGCGTATCCGGCGTGCCGGCCGCTTCGGCGGGCGTTTGCAGGATCACGTGCGCGTTGGCGCCGCCGAAACCGAACGAATTGACGCCGATGGTCAGCGTGCCCGTTTCGCGCAGCGGATACGGTTTGGTCAGGACTTCGATGTTCCAGTCGTCGAAGCGGATATTCGGATTGAATTCCTTGATGCCGATCGTGCCCGGCACCACGCGATGCTGGAGGCTGTAGATCGCCTTGACGAGCCCGGCGACGCCGGATGCCGCTTCGAGGTGGCCGAGGTTGCTCTTGACCGACCCGATCGGCAGCGGCGCATCGGCGGCGCGGTGCTGGCCGAGCGCCTGCCCGATCGCGCGGGTTTCGATCGGATCGCCGACCGGCGTGCCGGTGCCGTGGGCTTCCAGGTAGTCGATCGCGCTCGGCGGAATGCCGGCCTGCTCGTAGACCTGGCGCATCAGCGCGGTCTGGGCGTCCACGCTCGGCACGGTCAGGCCGGACTTGCGGCCGTCGGTGTTCACCGCGGTGCCGGCCACGACGGCGAGGATGCGGTCGCCATCGGCCACGGCCTGGTCGTAGTCCTTCAGCAGGAACAGGCCGCCGCCTTCCGAGCGCACGTAGCCGTCGCCGGACGCGTCGAAGGCCTTGCAGCGCCCGTTGGGCGACAGCATCGACGCCTTCGAGAACGTGATGAAGCCGTACGGATGCAGGTGCAGGCTGACGCCGCCCGCGATTGCGTGGCTGATTTCGCCGTTGGCGATCGCGCGGCAGGCGAGGTGGAAGGCCACCATCGCCGACGAGCACGCGGTATCGACGGCCAGGCTCGGGCCGCGCAGGTCGAAGACGTAGGACAGGCGGTTGGCCGCGATGCTGGCCGTATTGCCGGTCGCCATGGACGCATCGACCGTCGCGAGGTCGTCTGCCATCCGGTACGAATAGTCGGCGCTGGCGATGCCGACGAACACGCCGCAGTCGCTGCCGCGCAGCGACGAAGGCTTGATGCCGGCGCTTTCGATGCTTTCCCAGCCCAGTTCCAGCAACAGTCGTTGCTGCGGGTCCATCAGTGCGGCTTCGCGTGGCGAAATGCCGAAGAAATCCGCATCGAAACCAGAGACGTCGCCGATCGAACCCGCAGCGAACGTGTAGGCGGTACCCGGATGGTCCTTGGCTGGATGCAGATATGCGTCTTTCGACCATCTGCCGGCTTCGACTTCGGTGACGCAGTCCTTGCCGTTGAGCAGGTCGTTCCAGTAGTGACGACTATCTGTTCCAGGAAATCGAAACGCCAATCCGACTAAAGCGACGCATTTGCTCATGTGCTTGTATCTTTCTTACTGGCTGACTGCGTGATTTCCCTGTTATTGCATGCGAAAAGCAAAGCGGCCCGGGGGGTGTACGGCAGATGGGAGAGGAGATTGACCATGCCCGCCAGCTTTGGACATGGACGCGACCCGCGATTTTATCTCGAAAATTATGTTTCACCCTAGGGAAACGCTGATCAATGAGCCTGTCGTCCGCATAACGGACGAGGCAGGTTGCAATTTTCAGATTGACGTAGGAATTTGACGACATGCGAGGTGAGTTTCGCTCGTATTCGGGCCTCACTTCCCGCGTTTTTCACACACATGACGGATTGCTCCCATGAGTCGACAACAGCTGATTTTTCGCGATCACCAGGTTCGCCAGCGCGAACAGACTGAACAGCTGTGCCGTGTTCCTGGCTAGACCCTTGTAGCGCACCTTGCGATGACGAAACAGGTTCTTCACGACATGAAACGGATGCTCGACCCGGGCGCGGATCTGCGCCTTGGTTCGCTCGACCGCGATCACGAGGTCCTTCAGCGGACCTTCCTGCATCGCCCTGATCTTTCCGCGCTTGAGCGCCACGTGCCACTTCACCGTCTTGCCCTTCATCTCCTCGCGCTTGTCCACGCCGGTGTAGCCCGCATCGCCAAACGCTTCCTGCTCATGACCGTGCAGCAGGGCGTGGGCCTGCGATACGTCCGGCTCGTTGGCCGCCGTGGTGACCACGCTATGCACCAGACCCGAGTCGGCGTCGACGCCGACATGGGCCTTCATGCCGAAATACCAGTCGTTGCCCTTCTTCGTCTGATGCATCTCCGGGTCACGGCTCTTCCCGGCGTTCTTCGTGGACGGCGCAGCCTCGAAGATCGTCGCATCCACCAGCGTGCCTTCCTTCATCATCAGCCCGCGCTCGCACAACTCGATGCCGATCTCGTCGAACAGCTTTCGCGTCAGTGCGTGCTCGACCAGCAGGCGCCGGAATTTCAACAGCGTGGTGGCGTCCGGCACGTTCTCGCGCGCCAGGTCGATGCCCGCGAAGGCGCGCATCGCGATGCTGTCGTAGAGCGCATCTTCAAGCCCTTCGTCCGACAACCCGTACCACTGCTGCAGCAAGTAGATCCGCAGCATCCGTTCCAGGCCAATCGGCGGCCGGCCACGCTCGCCCTTCGGGTAATACGGCCCGATCACCGACAGCAGCCGCGACCAAGGGACGACCTTCTCCATCTCGGCCAGAAAGCGTTGACGCTTGGTCACCCGCTTCTTGCCCGCACTTTCCGCTTCCGCAAAACCGATCTGCCGCTGCATCGTCGTGGGTCCGTTCCGTGAGCTTCTTTCTACAACGCCCTTGGCCTCGTCAGCGATGACCGCCAAGCCGAATTGATCAGTGTTTCCCTAGAACGTCTCGAAATTTGCGGACCGGTCGAACGCGGTACGGCGGCGCAGCTTCGGTTGAGGGGGCGGATCGCGGCGGGGATGTAAACAGTCCTAATCAATATCTCGTTATTGCTTCCAGCCAGTTGCGAAAACGGGGCTCGTCGAACGCGCGTTTGATACGTGATCGCATGGAGTGAGGAATATTTTGCAGCAAGAGAGATGGTCGCGTTGCCGGGGCGGGTATTTTTTGCCGGTTGGCGGTGCGATGGAGCCGATGGATGGTGCGCCGGCGCTGAATTTTGCGGCGTAACGCGCATTTGAATCGGAATGCTGTGCGCGGATATTCCCGGGGGGGGGCAACGCTGCAACCGGAATGTCCGGAATATGAGTTCCGTAATAATGCGAAATAATCCGCCAGCCGTGATTCAGCGAGAAGCGGCTGGCGGTACGCTTTAAATCTCTTTCATGCAGAGTTCGAGCGCGGTTTCCCAATCCGGGGCGCCGAGGCCAAAGTGCTCGGCCAGTTTCGCATTCGACATGCGGGAATTGGCCGGGCGCGCCGCGGGCGTCGGATAAGCGCTGGCGGGAATTGGCGTCACCGACGGCTTCTTCGGGAGATTCGACAGGCGGAAGATCGCTTCCGCGAATCCGTGCCACGACGTCGAGCCGCCCGCGCACAGGTGATAGACGCCGGAATGCGTGCGCCACCATTCGTCCCGGCCGGCCGTGCCTGCCCCGATGGCCTGCGCGGCGACGTTCGCGCTCAGCGCGGCGATCGTCTTGGACCACGTGGGTGCGCCGATCTGGTCGGCGACGATCTTCAGCTCGTCGCGCTCGGCGCCCAGGCGCAGCATGGTCAGCAGGAAGTTCTTGCCGCGCGTGCCGTACACCCAGCTCGTGCGGAAGATCAGGTGCGCGCATCCCGATGCCGCGATCGCCTGTTCGCCGGCGAGCTTGGTTTCGCCATAGACGTTTTGCGGATCGACGGGATCGTCCTCGACATACGCGCCATCCTTCGTGCCCGCAAACACGTAGTCCGTCGAGAAATGAATCAGCGCCGCGCCGATGCGCGCGGCTTCTTCGGCGAGTACCGCGGGCGCTTCCGCATTCAGGCGCGTCGCCAGCGCGACGTCGGTCTGCGCCTGGTCCACGGCCGTATAGGCGGCCGGGTTGACGATCAGGTCCGGCTTGACCTCGCGCACTACATCGCGCACCTGATCGAGATTCGACAGGTCGAGCCGGCTGCGATCCAGTGCGACGACCTTGCCGAGACCCTGCAGGCTGCGCGCGAGCTCGAACCCGACCTGGCCGTTGATGCCGGTGAGCAGGATGGTCCGCTGTTCAGGGGATTGCATGGCGCCGCTCATTCGTAGCACTCGGCTTCGACGAGTCGCTTGCCCGCCGCATCCTTCGCCGCCAGCACCGGCTCGCCGTCGAACGGCCATTGAATGCCGATCTCCGGATCGTTCCACAGCAGGCTGCGCTCGTGTTCCGGGAACCAGTAGTCGGTCGTCTTGTACAGGAATTGCGCGGACTCGGACAGCACCACGAAGCCGTGCGCGAAGCCCGGCGGCACCCACAGCTGACGGTGGTTGTCGGCCGACAGCGTCACGCCGACCCACTTGCCGAAATTCGGCGAACTGCGCCGGATGTCGACCGCGACGTCGAACACTTCGCCTTCGACCACGCGCACGAGCTTGCCCTGCGCGTGTTCGATCTGGTAGTGCAGCCCGCGCAGCACGCCCTTCGCCGAACGCGAATGGTTGTCCTGCACGAATTCGACGCCGGTCTCGACGAGTTCCGCGAATTCGCGGCCGTTGAAGCTCTCGTAGAAATAGCCGCGCGCATCGCCGAACACCTTCGGCTCGACGATCTTGACTTCGGGGAGTGCCGTAGCAGTTACCGTGATGGCCATGCGACCTGATCCGTAAGAATGTTCAGCAGATATTTACCGTAGCCGTTCTTCGACAGCGGTTGCGCGAGCTTCTGCACTTGCTCGGCATCGATCCAGTGCTTGCGGTACGCGATTTCCTCGGGGCAGGCGACGACCAGGCCTTGGCGCTTCTGCAGCGTCGCGATGAAGCTTGCCGCCTCGATCAGCGAATCGTGCGTGCCCGTGTCGAGCCATGCATAGCCGCGTCCCATGATCTCGACGTTCAGCGCGCCGTCCGCGAGATAGCGTGAATTGACGTCGGTGATTTCGAACTCGCCGCGCGGCGACGGCTTGATGTCGGCCGCGATGTCGCACACGCGGTTGTCGTAGAAGTAGAGACCGGTGACGGCGTAGTTCGAACGCGGTTTTGCCGGCTTCTCTTCGATCGACAGCGCGCGGAATTCTTCGTCGAATTCGACGACGCCGTAACGCTCCGGATCGTGCACGTGATACGCGAACACCGTCGCGCCCGCGTCCTGTGCGTCCGCGCGCTCGAGCTGCTTCGCGAGATCGTGCCCGTAGAAGATGTTGTCGCCGAGGATCAGCGCCGACGGGTCGTTGCCGACGAAATCGCGGCCGATCACGAACGCCTGCGCGAGGCCGTCAGGCGATGGCTGCACGGCGTACTGGATGTTCATCCCCCACTGGCTGCCGTCGCCGAGCATCGATTCGAAGCGCGGCGTGTCCTGCGGCGTCGAGATGATCAGGACGTCGCGAATGCCGGCGATCATCAGCGTCGACAGCGGGTAATAAATCATCGGCTTGTCGTACACAGGCAGCAGCTGCTTCGACACTGCATGCGTGATCGGATACAGCCGGGTGCCGGATCCGCCGGCCAGAATAATGCCCTTGCGTGCCATGTCCGTTGCCCTTACGCGCGATGCGCGTAGTTTGTTGCGACCCATTTCCGGTAGTCGCCCGAAGCGACTTCGTCGGCCCATTCCTGGTTGTCCAGGTACCAGCGCACCGTCTTCGCGAGGCCGGTTTCGAACGTCTCGGCGGGCTTCCAGCCGAGTTCGCGCTCGAGCTTGCGCGCATCGATCGCATAACGGCGGTCGTGGCCGGGACGGTCGGTGACGTACGCGATCTGGTCGCGATACGAACCGGCCGCCTTCGGACGCGCCTGGTCGAGCAGGTCGCACAGCGTATGAACGACTTCCAGATTCGTTTTCTCGTTCCAGCCGCCGACGTTGTACGTTTCGCCGGTCCGGCCGCGGGCGAGGACTTCGCGGATCGCCGAGCAATGGTCGCCGACGTACAGCCAGTCGCGCACGTTCTGGCCGTCGCCGTACACGGGCAGCGACTTGCCGGCGAGCGCGTTCGCGATCATCAGCGGGATCAGCTTTTCGGGGAACTGGTACGGGCCGTAGTTGTTCGAGCAGTTCGTGGTCAGCGTCGGCATGCCGTAAGTATGCTGATAGGCGCGCACGAGATGGTCCGAACCTGCCTTGGTGGCCGAATAGGGGCTGTTGGGCGCGTACGGCGTCGTTTCGGAGAATTGCGGGTCGGTGGGCGACAGCGAGCCGAATACTTCGTCGGTCGACACGTGCAGGAACCGGAATGCGGCCTTTTCCGCTTCAGGCAGCGTATTCCAGTACTGACGCGCGGCTTCGAGCAGTGTAAAGGTGCCGACGACATTGGTCTGAACGAAATCGGCCGGGCCGTGAATCGAGCGATCGACGTGGCTTTCTGCGGCGAAATGCAGAACCGCGCGCGGCTTGTGCTCGGCGAACAGGGCGTCAAGTGCGGCGCGATCGCAAATATCCGCCTGCGCGAACACGTGCTTCGGATTGCCCTGCAGCGATTTTAACGTTCCCAGATTGCCCGCATAGGTCAGTTTGTCGACGTTAAGAACCGATTCGTCCGATTGACGCAGCCAATCCAGCACAAAGTTGGCACCGATAAAACCGGCGCCACCAGTAACCAATATCATGTAGCCTCTTTTTTATGTTAATGGCAGGCAATACTGCCGTGCTCTCGTTGTGTACATCGCCCTCGGTTGACGCGGGACGAAGAATATCAAAAAACTGCGCGGTCCCGCCTGGCATGGATGGACCAGCTTGCTCGCCGCATATTCGGGAGACACCCCCATATAGCGACGCATTTGCCGACTGCGCGGTCGGCGCAATCCGCATTGCAAGACTATTAATTTTCTATGCCGCGACGGCCCGCCTCGTGCCGTCGTGCCCGCGCGTATCGCCACTTTCCGTTGAGTCTCCCGAGGCTCGCCGGACGAGCGACCGCACGCAAACATTTGCGTGGATTGCAGCCGGGAACTGCGGCGGGACTCGATGCCGATTGTGGTGGGAGTGGTTGCGATACTAAAAAAACGGCGATAACTATAGCATGCTCGATTCGGGCGGAACGAACGTCATCCGGTTTATGTCTCGATTTAAGACGACCGTGTTTTTTTACCGATATGAGTCTTCTCGATGCGCTCGCCGTGGCATCGTTCGCCGAATCCGGCTCGCTCCGGACTCGTTTGGCGCGATGAGGTCGGCGTCGTGAGCGCCTCGCGGCCTATTTGTGCCGCGGATTGAATGGCCGCTGCTGGACGTCGGTGCCATGCGCGACGATCGCCGTGCTTTCCGGCACTTCCTCCCACGCGCCGCGCAGGTCGACGAGCGGTTCCGACACGACCATGAACGCGTCGTCGCCGGCTTCGGCAATACGCGGATTGTGCGGATAGAGTTCGTGCAGATGCCTGAACGACGTGCTGTGGAACAGCGAGCGCGATTGCCGTTCGCTCGAATAGCGCACGGCGATGATCCGGTCGCCGTCCGTTGCGCAGATCGTCATGTTGAGCGGCTCGGCGACGTGATACTGCGCGGCGGTTTCCTCGACCACGCCGACCATTCGTTCGAGCGCCGGCAGCGGCATTTGTTCGAGGCCGTACGTCAACGCGAGGCGGAACATCAGCTCGGAGTCGGTCGAGCCTTCGAGCGTCGGGAACAGCGCGGGGTCGACCTTCATCGTCAGGTCGCGGCGCAGCTTGTGGAAATCGCGGATCAGCCCGTTGTGCGCGAACAGCCAGCGGCCGTGGCGGAACGGGTGGCAGTTGGTTTCCTGCACGGGCGTGTCGGTCGCCGAGCGGATGTGCGCAATGAACATCCTCGAGCGGATCGCGCGGGCGGCCTCGCGCAGGTTGCGGTCGTTCCACGCGGGATGCACCGAGCGGTAGCGAAACGGAAGCTCGTCGGGATGGCCGTACCAGCCGATGCCGAAGCCGTCGCCGTTGGTCGTCGTGGCGCCCAGCTCCGAATGCAGGCTCTGGTCGATCAGCGAATGCTTCGCGCGAAACAGCACCGTTTCGAGATGGATCGGATTACCCGTGTAAGCGAGCCAGCGGCACATGGCGTGCTCCTTCGCGATGAATCGTTCGCGCATGGTAGCCGACTTCGCGGCGCGGTCGAAGGCGATCGCGGCGGCCGGCCGATCGGCCGGGGTCCGTCGCGATCGTCATGCGGCGCATTGCGCCGGGTTGCGTCCCGGCTGCGATCGTCAGTCGCCGAGCGCGTCCATCACGCGCGCGGAGTACACGAGCGCCGCGCCGGCATTCAGCGCGATAGCGACGCCGAGCGCCTCCGCCACTTCCTCCCTGGTCGCGCCATGCTTCGCGGCTTCGGCCGTGTGTACCGCGATACAGCCGTCGCAGCGCGTCGTGACGGCCACCGCGAGTGCGATCAGCTCGCGCGTCTTCGCATCCAGATGGCCCGTCTTGGCGCCGGCACCGGACAGCGCCTTGTAGCCGGCCAGCGTATCGGGCGACAGCTTGGCGATTTCGCCGACGCGCGTCGAGAGTTCCTTCCGGTATTCGTTCCAGTTCAGCATGATGCGTCCTTTCGAAGTGATGGAGCGGGGCGGGGTTGCCGCGATCTCGGGCGATGCAGGACTATTCTGATCGCTCGCGCTGAGGGTTTCGATACGCTAGAGTGTCAATTTTTAGCGCAATCGTCTCATGGATGCATTGAGCCAACTGTTGTCGCTGGGCCGTAGCCATGTCGAACTCGACGTGCGCTGCCTGCTCGACGGCTCCTTCGCGATGCCGCACGATCCGTTGCCGCCGGGTGAAGCGGCGTTCCATCTGTTGCTGGCGGGAAGCTGCCTGATGCGTACCGCCGACGGACGCACGCTGCAACTGGCCGACGGCGACTTCGTGCTGCTGCCGGCGGGCGACGCGCACGATCTGACCGATGTCGGGGGCGGTCGGGCGAAGTCGGTGGCGCCGCTGCGCGAGCCGGTCGCAGCGGGCGGCGCGGTGCTGCCGGTCCAGTCGAATCTCGATCCCGCCGAACCGGGGGGCGCGAGCGTGGACCTGCTGTGCGGACGCTTCGTCTATGCGCGCGGCGCCGGCGAATTGCTGATGCGCACGCTGCCGCGCGTGCTGCACGTCGGGCTGCGCGAAGCATCGGGGCTTGCACCGCTGCAACTGCTGACGAGCGTGCTGCGTGCCGAGGCGTCGAATGCGCAGCCCGGCGCGCGCGCGATCGTGAATGCGCTTGGACAGGCGCTGCTTGCCTACGCGTTGCGCGCATACGGGCGCGACGCAAGCGTGCCGGCCGGCTGGCTCGCGCTCGCCGCCGATGCGCGGCTCGGCCCGTCGGTCCAGGCCGTGCTGCAGGCGCCGGCGCAGCCGTGGACGGTCGAATCGCTCGGCGCGGCATCCGCGATGTCGCGGGCGACCTATGCGCGGCATTTCCGCGAGAAGGCCGGGATGAGCGTCGGTGCGTTCGTCGCGCAGATCCGGATGATGCATGCGTGCGCGCTGCTGCAGGATACCCAGCGTGGACAGGCGGAGATCGGACAGGCGGTCGGCTATCAGTCGGAGGCGGCTTTCGGCAAGGCGTTTCGCGCGGTGCTCGGCACGACGCCGGGGCGCTGGCGGCGTGCGCAGCGCGGCGTGTAGGACGGCAAGCGCGGTCGCCGTGCGACGCGGCAAAGCTGCTACCATGCGCGAAACGCGTTCCTGCGAAGCGCGTTTCCGAACAAGAAACAACAAGAGAGAGGGCAACAGCAATGAACCAGACCACCATCCAGCAGCCGTCGTTCGCATTCGTCGCGGCGTCGTGGGCCGCGCTGATCGCCGGTTTTGCCGCATTCCTGATCGGCCTCTGGAACGCCGGCATGCAGCTCAACGAGAAGGGCTACTACTTCACCGTGCTCGCGTTCGGCCTCTATGCGGCGATTTCGCTGCAAAAGAGCGTGCGCGATCGTGCGGAAGGCATTCCCGTCACCGGCATCTATTACGGGCTGAGCTGGGTCGCCCTGTTGCTCGCGATCGCGCTGCTGATCGTCGGCCTCATCAACGCGACGCTGCAGCTGAGCGAGAAAGGCTTCTACGCGATGTCGTTCGTGCTCGCGTTGTTCGGCGCGGTGACCGTGCAGAAGAATACGCGCGACATGCAGAGCGCGAAGCCGCGTTTCACCGACGCAGATTCCACGCCGTCCGTGACGGAATGAGCGCACGCGGGGCGGGCGGCCGTTGCGGCCGCGCGTCGCGCGACGAACCTCGCGGCGGGCAGCAGGCGCCGGCGCACGGCCGGATTTCCGTACGCCCGATTCATCCGTGCCGCCGCGCATGACGATGGAGACACTCCGGATGCCAGACGATATGCAACCGATGCACGACACGTGCGCGGCCGCCCGTTCCGTGGCGAGCCGCACCGCGCTCGTGCTGGAGACCAACAACCTGCGCGGCGGTGCCGACATCGCGCAGGCCGTCGAGAGCCTGAAGCGCCTCGTGTCCGCGCTGTCGAACCAGACGGTGCCGCCGGCTTCGCTCGCGCAATGGATCATCACGCACGACGGGTTGCCTGGCGACGCATGCGCGCAGATCGCCGCGCTCGCCGGCCGCCCGATCGACTTCGTCGAGATCGACGCGAGCACCGGCTATTACGAAGCGAAGAACGAAGGATTCGATCGTGTCGATGCGGCGCGCAGCGACGTCGTCGTGTTCGGCGATGCCGATTGTCGGCCGGCCGACGACTGGCTCGAGCACCTGCTCGCGCCGTTCGCGCGCCACGGCGACGACCGGCCCGTTGCGGTGGCGGGGCGCACCAGCTATGCGCCGAACGTGCTTGGCGTCGCGCTGACGTCGATCGACTTCATGTACTTTCCGAGCCCGCTGCGCGACGGCGCGACGCGCAACTTCTACGCGAACAACGTCGCGTTCCGGCACGACGTGTTCACCCGATATCGTTACGAGCCGCTCGACGGCGTGTATCGCGCACATTGTCAGGTGCTGGGGCTGCGGATGCAGGCCGCCGGCATCGCGATCGAGTTCGCGCCGTGCGCGCACACCGAGCACCGGCTGCCGGACACGCGTCGCGAATCGCTGAAGCTGCGCTGGATGCGCGGCGAGGACAGCGTCGGGCTCACGCCGTATCTCGTGAATGCGTATCTGCCGCATGCGTGGCAGTGGCTTGGCCGCAGCGGCCCGCTCGGACCGTTCTGCGTGATGGCGATGCGGCTCGGCTACAGCCTGCGCGCGCTCGATCGCCAGCAATTGCCGCGGCTCGGCTTCGCCCGTTACGTCGCGGCCATCGGCGTGACGATCGGCGCGTCCGCGGTCGATACGCTCGGTGCGCTCGCCCGCGGCTTCGGATTGTCCGGGCGCGGGTCGGCGCGGCGCGAGCTCGAAGCGCTGTCGTATCACCGTCATTGAGCGACACCGCGCCACGCCTCGCGGTACACCCACCACGCCCCGATTTCCCCCAGACGACCATGTCCTCATTCGCTACCCGTGTTGCCTGCCTCGCCCTGTTTGCCGCCAGCGCCGCCGCTCATGCCGCGCCGGTCGATCATGCGGGGCGCGGGATCTATCACTTCGCGTCGCAAAGCGGCTGCCCGTTCGCGAGTGCGGCGGCGACGGACTGCAATCGCGTCGCGCTCGATGCGCCGGACGTTCATGCGAGCGTCGATACCGATACGCATACGATCGTCTTTTCGAGCGACGCGGCGCGCCGCACGAAGGACGTGCTCGGCGACGTGCTTTTGCAGGGCACGGGCGTCGACGGCGACGGCCAGCGCGTGCCGCTGAGCGTGCACGTGCTGTTGCGTCGCGTCGGCGCGAAATGGGACCGCGACGTGTACGTTCATGCGCCGGTGCACGGCAAGTTCACCGACGTCCGGATCGATCCATATCGCGTACGCGTGAAGGAGGGCGGCGGCGAGCGCGACGTGCTCACGCCGGACGAGACGAGCGCGCTGTTCGCGCATCCGTCGTTCGCGTCGCGGCTCGCGCAGCATCTCGTGAAGGTGCGCGCGACCGATCCGAAGCAGCCGGCCGACGACGACATCACGATCGCGCTCGGCGTCGGCAAGCTGACCAAGTCGGTCGCGCGCGCGAGCTTCACGTCGAACGGGCCACGCGACGGCGACATCGCCGGCGCGCTCGCATCCGGTACCTGGGCGATCCGCTTCGATATCCTGAGCGACCACATCCCGGTGTGGGTGGCGCAGCGCGAACTGTTCCTGTTTGGCCTCGACGGCAGCCCGCTCGTGAAGACGCTGCGCGAGCGCGGCTTCGCGAAGAACGACCGGATCGAACTCGGCGCGCGCGACGGCAACGGCTACCTGCGCGTGAACGGCCACGAGGAGGCATTCGCCGGAGCCGCCGCATCCGCGCATGTGTTCCTGCAGGAAAGCTTCGTCGGCCTGATTCTGGGCTGGCATCGCGATCCGGCCGCGGCGTCCGCTGCGGCGTCGGCCGTCGCGCCGAAGGTCGCGCGTTCCGCGCCGGGCATGCCGGCATGACGCGGGCAGGCGAACTGCCGGTGTCGCCGCACGCCGCGCCCGGCGAAGGCTTCGAGTGTCTCGAGCAGCGCGTGCCGCGCGGCGCCGCGCGCATGCGCGCGTATCTCGTCGACCGGATCAAGCGTGCGGCGATCCGGCGGCTGCATCGCAGCGTGCACGGCGAGCGCTGGATCCTGCGCATGTACCTGATCGGCGAAGAGGCGACCGAGTGCGCGCTGCATGACGAACGGATCGGACAGCCGCCGGACTGGCTCGCGCTGCGGCTCGAGCAGCATCTCGCGGACGAGCGCCGCCACGCGGCCGCGTTCGCCGACGCACTGCGCATGCGTGGCGTGACGGCCGCGGCGGGCCCGCGCGAACCGGACTGGGTGACCCGGCGCAAGATCATCCGGTGGCGCCGGCTCGGGCGGCGCTATGCGCCGCGCTTCGCGCAAGGCGTGCTCGTGCCGACCTACGCGACGGGCCTGTGTGCCGAGCAGATGGCGATGCGGGTGCTCGCGCGCCACTGCGCGGCGCTCGGCGAAGCGCATGCGCTGCATCCGCTCTTCGCTCGGGTGCTGGCCGACGAGGCACGGCATGTGCGACTCTGCGCGGATACGCTGCGCCGCCTCGTCGCGCCGTCCGAGGTCGTGCATCTCGCGGCGCTGCTCGACGAGATCCGCACGATCGAGGCCGGATTCAGCGTGACGGGCGCGCTGGCGATGTACGCGGCCGGATGGATTCAGTCATGGCGACCGGGGGCACGCGCATGATGTTGCGCATCGTCTATCTCGCGACCGCCGATGCGCGCGGTCATCTGATGCGTGCGCAACTGCTCGTGCATGCGTTGCGCGCGGCCGGTGCACAGGTCGACGTGCTGACGACGTCCGACGCAGGGCAGGCCTTCCTGTCCGCGTTCGGCATCGAGGCCGCCGTGCTGTCGCGTCACTATGCGGTGCAGTTCGACACGCGGCAGAACATGCTGCGCGATGCGACGGATCGCAACGTCGCGCACTACGTATTCAGGCCGACGCGGATGCTGCGCGACATCGCGCGGCTGCACGCGATCGTCCGCGACGCCGATCTCGTGATCAACGATTCATTTCATCCGGCGCTGCTGTTCATGGGCGCGGTGCCCGGCTGGCGCGGCCGCATCGTGCACGTCTATGGCGGCAGCCTGCGCGGCGCGCTGACCGCGAACTTCAACGGACGACTGCCGCGCGTGCTGGCGCGCGCATTCTCCCGGATCGTCGACTGGCAGATCGATTCGGCGCTGTGTTGCATCGAGCACGACTTCGCGTGCGACGCGACCGATGACGTGCAGGGTTCGCGCACGCGCTACCGGTTGCCGACACCGGTGCCGGTCGTCGGCGAATGGCCTGCATCGGAGCCGGCCGCCGCGGCCGTGTACCTGAATCCGCACTTCAGCGACGTCGCGCTGGCCGATGCGCTGTCGGCGGGACTGCACGACGCGGGGCTGGCCGCGCACCGGGTCGGTGAAGGCTATGCCGCGCATGACGGCTGGACCGGCGTCGACGCGGACTGGCCGACGCGCGCCGCGCATGCGCCGTTGATCGTTTCGGCGCCGGGGATGGCGGCGCTGTCGATCGCGCGCGTCTATCGCAGGCCGATCCTGCTCGTGTTGACCGATCAGCCCGAGCAGGCGAGCAACGCCGCGCGGGCCGCCCGGTTGCAGCTCGTGCATCGCGTCGTCACGTGGTGCGGCGACGCCGCTGCGTTCCGGCAGGACATCGCGCACGCGGCGAGCGCGCTGATGCGCGATGCCGGCACGCGTGCCGCAACGGCCGAAGGTCGCGAGCATGCGCGCTCGCGGGTGGACGGATGGACGTCGCGCATCCTCGCGTTGCGGCCGAATGCACGGCACGCCGACGCCGATGTCGACACGCAACGCGAGGCGCCGGCATCGCGATGAACAGCCTGTCGTCCATCGATCGCCGGCCCGATCTGCGGCAGATGCTGGCCGCGGCATTCGGGATGGCCGCGGGGCTTGCCGTCTTCATCCTGCTCGAGCGTGGCGTCACGCCGCGCTACGTGTTCGCCACCGAGCTCGATGAGCGGATTCCGTTCATCGCGTGGTCGTGGTTCGTCTACGTCGGCTTCTTTCCGTTCGTGATTGCGCTTGCCGCCTATGCGCGGCCGCCGGCGTTCGTCGCGTTCAGGGACGCGGTGCTGATCGCCTTCGTCGCGGGGATCGTCTGCTTCCTGCTGTTTCCCGAAGCGGTGCCGAGGCCCGACGTCGCGGAGATCGGCAATGCGTTCGTGCGCCACCGACTCGCACGGATGTGGCGGCTCGATCTCGCGGCCAACGGCTTTCCGAGCCTGCATGTCGCCGTCACGTGTCTTGCGTGCCGCATGCTGACGGAGCGCCGCCGCGGCATGCCGATCGCGATCGGCGTGCTGATCTGCGCGTCGACACTGACGCTCAAGCAGCATACGGTCGCCGACGTGCTGGGCGGCGTGGCGCTCGCGATGGGCAGTGCGATGTGGGTCGAGCGGCGCTCGGTGCGCGGGAGGCTCGCATGGCGCAAGTGAATCCGCATGCCGGGTCGAACGCCGCGCTCTCGCGCTTCGTGCCCGACGCCGCGTTGTTCCGCGTGAAGCCGTCGCGCGTCTGCGCGGCGCTCGCGGGCGACTGGATGCTGATCGCCGCGGCGTTCGCGGCGGCGATCGCGTTTGCGCACCCGCTCGTGTACGTGTGCGCCGCGATCGTGATCGCGCGCAGCCAGCTCGCGCTCGCGGTGATGATGCACGAAGGCGCGCACGGGCTGCTCGCGCGAAACCCGCGCGTCAACGACATGCTGGGCCAGTCGTTCGCCGCCGGCCCGCTGTGGCTGTCGTTGCGCACGTATCGCGCCGGTCATCTGAAACATCATCGTGCGCCGATGCAGGCGGACGATCCGGTCGCGCTGCTGTTCGGCGTTCACGACTATCCGGTGTCGCGTGTGCGGCTGGCCGGCCGCCTGCTCGCTTACGCGTGCGGGATCGGCTACGTGACGAGCGTCGTGAAGCTTGCGCGCGGTGCGTTTGCCCATGCGTTGCCGAAGGTCCGCAAGTCGCGCGCGTATGCGGCGTGGGAGCTTGCGTCGATGCTCGCCGCGAACGGCGTGCTGTTCGCCGCGCTCGCGACGGCCGGACATCCGTTGCTGTACCTCGGCTTGTGGATCGTGCCGTCGGTCACGCTGCTGCCGCTCGCCGGGCAGGTGCGTGCGATCTTCGAACATGCGGGATTGCCGGCTTGCGCGGATCAAAGCCGCAACGCGCGCACGATCGGCCGGCGTTCGTGGCAGACGTTCCTGTTCGGCCCGCACGCGATTCATTTCCACATCGAACACCATCTGTTCATGCGGATGCCGTTCCATAACCTGCCGGCCGTGCATCGGCAACTCGTGCAGCGGCAGTTGCTGCCCGGCGGCAACCTGTATGCAGGATACGGGGCGGTGCTGCGCGACGTGAGCGTGCACACGGTCCCTGCCTTCGAGGAATCAAGAGAGTGAGAGTCGATTTCAAGTCGCGTGTCCTGCATCGCGCGGTGATTGCCGTGACCCTGGCGATGCTGGCCGCGGACGTCGTCGCGCAGACGGAGCCGGCGAAGGCCGATGCGCCCGCTGCCGTTGCGGTCGGCAAGAGTCCCGCCGGCATCGCGTTCGGGCCGGGCGGCAAGTATCTGTACGTGACCAGCAACGGCGACAACACCGTCGCCGTGATCGACGTCGCGGCGGGGCAGCGCGTGCGCGACTTCGGCGATCCGCCGGCGAAGGCGCCCAATGATGGTTGTCCGGACAACTTCTGTCGCGGAACGGGGGCAACGGGTATTGCGATCGCGGCCGACGAGCGCCATGCATACGTCAGTTCGATGCGCGCGGATTCGCTGGCGCGGCTCGATCTCGACAGCGGTCACGTGGATGGCGTCGCGAAGGTGCAACGCTTTCCGCAGGCCGTGGCCGTGTCGCCCGACGGCACGCGCGCGTATGTGCTGAACGTCGTCGCCAATTCGGTTTCGGTTGTCGATCTCGACACGTTCCGCACGCTCGGCAAGCCGATTGCGCTAGGCGGCGGGAACGCCGGCAACCAGCCGTTCGGGCGGCCCGCGGCGCTGGTCCTGTCTCGCGACGGGCAGCGCCTGTTCGTGACGAACGGTGTGGCAAGCAGCATCGACGCATTCGACACGCAGACGCGCGCACAGGTCGGCACGATTCCCGATGCGGATGCCTACGACCTGGCCGTCGAGCGCGGCTCCGGCGATCTGGTCGCGTTGTTTCGCGACGGTATCGCGGCCTACGACGCGAACACGCTACGTCCGCGCCAGGCGGCGCAGTATTGCCGCGGGCTGACGAGCTACAACTTCGCGCTCAGCCCGGACGGCCGCGCGGTGGCGTTCAGCCTGCCGCAGGAGAACACGGTGCTGGTCGCCGACCGCGCGACGGGCATGCTGCGCGCGGCGTATCACAGCGGCGAATGGCCGCTCGCGCTGGCCTTCAGTCCGGACGGCAACCGGCTCGCAGTGCTCAATGCAAGCCAGTCCGGCAGCGTGTCGCTGTTCGACGTGCACGAGGCCGGCACGCTGAGCGACTACGTCGCCGCCAGCGGCGAGCTGTTTTGCCGGCCGGCCGCGGAGGGGACGTCGCAGTGAAGAAGGCAAATCGTTCGGCAACTGGCAGGAACGGCATGGGGAAGGGGAACACGATGATCTGGAACGCGAACGGTATCGGCATGCGCATCGCAACGTGCGCAGCCGCGACCGTGCTGCTCGGTGCGTGCGGCAGTTTTCCGCCGGCGGGCGGGCCGTCGCTCGAATGGGTGGCCGGCACGCCGGGCTCGGAAGGCAATCTCGACGGTAGCGGTACGGCGGCACGCTTCGCCGGCAGCCTGAGACTGCATGCGGACCGCGACGGTGGCGTGCTGGTGGTGGACACGTACGCGTCGACCGTGCGACACATCGATGCGCAGGGCCATGTGACCACGCTCGCCGGCAGGAGCGGCGTGCGCGCGTATCAGGACGGTGCGTCGTCCGCCGCGCGCTTCGACCAGCCGGGCGATGCCGTGCGCGCGCCGGACGGCACCGTCTATGTGGCCGATACCGGCAATTCGCTGGTGCGTGCGATCCGGCCGGACGGTACCGTCGCGACGGTCGCCGGCGTGCCGGGCAAATCGGGCGATGCCGACGGTCCGCGCGGGGTCGGCCAGCTCAACCAGCCGGACATGATCGCGCTGGACGGACAGGGCCGATTGTGGACGCTCTCGCGGTATTCCGACCATCTGCGAATCGTCGGCACCGACGGTTCGGTCGTGACCTGGACGCCGCAGTCCGACGGCGATTGCGCGCTGTCGGGGATTCGCGCGATCGCGGCGAGCCCGACCGGCGAGATCTGGGTGACCGATGGCAAGACGTTCGGCCACGTGACGCCGACCGGCTATGTGGCGTTGCCCGCGTGCAGGACCGGTGGTGCACCGGACGGCATCGATACGGCGAGCGGCGCGGCGGCGGCTGCGGCGGCTGCCGTGGCCGAGGCAGCGGCGGCGGCGACGCGCGTGCCGCCCGAGCCCGGCCCGGTGGCCGCACTGGCCGGAGCCGTGCCGTTCATCGGCTCGGCTCCGGCCGCCGGGACCGACAAGCAACCCGACGCGAGCGATACGCAGGACGATCCTGGCTACATCGCGCTCGCGTTCGACGGCGCCGGGCGGATGATTGCCGCAAGCGCACGTTCGATCGTGACCCTCGGCGCCGACGGCAAGCCGACCGCGACGGTGCGTGTCGCATCGCCGGCGTTGCACCGCGGACGCTCGGACGATCGCGATCTGACGTCGCTCGCGATCGACGGCTCGGGGCGTCGGCTGGTGACGACGGGCAGCGGCGAGGTCGTGCTGCGGGCGGAGCCGGACGGACGGCTGCTCGCCTATGCGGGCACGAGCAACCGCAGCGACGCGTCGCTGGTGGCCGACTCGAAGTTCGTGCCGTTGCCGGGATCGGTCGATGACGATTTCGCGGTCGCCGCCGATGGCACGATCTATTACGTCGACCGGCTCGACGACGCGATCTACCGGATTGCGCCGGACGGCAAGGGCGAGCTGTGGGCCGGCGCACCGGACGAGAAAGGGCGTGCCGACGGGCCGCGTTCGAGCGCGCGCTTCCGTTATCCGTCTGGGCTTGCGCTGGATGCGTTGGGCAATCTCTACGTGGCGGACAGCGGCAATGCACTGATCCGCCGCATCGATCCGCAGGGCAACGTGCAGACGGTGAGCGGCAAGCTCAGCGACGAGACGCGGATCGACGGCCCGTTCGCGCAAGCGACGTACTGGCGGCCACGCTATCTGCGCTTCGATCATGACGGCCGGTTGTACGTGCTCGACGACAGTCCGTACATCGGCAGGCGCGGCGCCCGTATCCGACGGCTCGATTTCTCGACGGGAACGGTCACGACCGTTGCGCGCGATGAACAGCAGTACAAGATTCCGCGTGAAGAGGTCGAACGTTTCGTCACGAGCCGCCGGATGCCGGGCAGCTACGAGGATCTTGCGATCGGCCCGCAAGGACAGCTCTTCGTGCTGAGTCGCGATGTGATCTGGCAGATCGATCCCGCGACCGGCGAACACCGGATCCACTTCCTGCCGGGGCCGTGGCCGGCCGCGGAACATGCGTACTACGGTGCGCTCGCGAAAGCGGAGTCGCGCGACGAAAAGGATCGGCTGACGAACAACCTGATCAGTTGCGACTGGACATGGTGCATGCCGGATCGCATTGCGGCCGATGCGAGCGGCAACGTGTACGTGAGCGACAGCGGCAACCATACCGTGCTGCGGATCGATCCGACGGGCGACGCGGCGGTAATCGCGGGGCAACTCGGCTCGCGCGGCAATCGTGCCGGTACGTTGCCGGGTTCGTTGAACCGGCCGGCGGGGATGGTCGTCACGCCGCGGGGCGATTTGTACGTCGAAGTCGGGGACGAGGGGATCATGCGGTTGCACGCGCCGGCAGCGGCGGCGGGGCAGGTGCCGGTTGCGGCGGCGACGTCGGAGAAGGCAGAGGAGGTCAACGTGCGACAGCCGTGACGGACAGGGCGATCGACGCTTGCGGGCGCATGATGCCGCGCTGGCGAGCAGCGTCGCCCTGACAGCCTGCGTGTGGCGTCGATTCGCGTACGGTGTGCTTCTTTCAGGGAGCCCATTGCGGTCACGGAACGGATGTCCTGACTCAAAAGCAACAGACGCAAAAAAGCCTCCGCGAGGGAGGCTTTTTGCACTATCGAAGATAGTTGGTAGGGTGGGAGGGACTCGAACCCTCGACTCTCTGATTAAAAGTCAGATACTCTAACCAACTGAGTTACCACCCCACGTTCTTGAAACTTGTTCTGTTGGTTCGTTGCTTCTGCAACTGGGCAAGCGACCCAAAGAGCAAAAGATTATAGCGACGGGTTATTGGGCTGTCAACAACCCGTCGCGATAATTATTTGATGCTTTCGAGCTTGCCCTGCGCCGTCTGCGCAGCGTTCGACCCGGCGTACTGCGATACGACCTGCTCGTACGTCTTCTTCGCGGCCGCCTTCTGGCCTTGTTCGAGCTGGTTCGTGCCGATTGCGACGAGGGCGTCGGCCGCGCGCGGATGCTGCGGATACTTGCTCACGATCGCTTGCCACGTTGCCGTGGAGCCGCGATAGTCGCGCAGCGCGTATTGCGCATTGCCGAGCCAGTATTGCGCGGTCGGCTGGTACGGGCTCTGCGGATACTTCGCGATGAAGCTGCGGAACGACGCAGCCGCCGCCTTGAAGTTACCGTTGCGGAACTGCTGTTGCGCCGCGCTGAGCGCATCCGTTTCACCCGGCTGCACGGTGCCCTCGACGCCATCGATCGTCGCCTGTTGCGGCTCGAACTTCTTGAGCCGCGTGTCGAGATCCTGGTAGTACTCCTTCTGCTGCCGTTCGAGCGTCGTCAGCCGGTTCGTCAGATCCTCGTTCTCGCCGCGCAGCGTCGCGACCTGCTGGTTCAGCTGGTCGAGACGGCCGGATTGATCGAGGATCGTACGCTGGGCTGCAGACAACTGGCTCGCCAGGTTGTCGCTCTTGGTGCGCAGATCGAGCACGGCGCGGCGCGCCTCGTTGTCGTCGAACATGCCGGCGTGCGCGGGCGCGGCCGACCACGCCGCGCCAACGACGCAGAATGCTGCGGCAGTGCGCAGCCAGGATACACGGTGCGTCATACGGCGATTCTTCCGTTACTTACTGTTGGTAGACGAGGTCGGCGCGACGGTTCTGCGCCCACGATGCTTCGTCGTGACCCGTTGCTTGCGGCTTTTCCTTGCCGAGGCTCACGGCTTCCATCTGCGAGTCGTTCACGCCGAGCAGTGCCATCGCGCGGCGAACAGCTTCCGCACGCTTCTGGCCCAGCGCGAGGTTGTACTCGCTCGTGCCGCGTTCGTCGGTGTTGCCCTGGATCAGCACGTGACGCTGCGGGTGGCTCTTCAGGTACTGAGCGTGTTGCTGCAGCAGCGGCTGGTACTCGTCCTTCACCGAATAGCTGTCGAAGTCGAAGTAGATGCTGCGCTTCGCGAGCGGGCTGTTCGGATCGTTCAGCGGATCGACGTTCACTTGTGCGACGTTGTCGGCGCTCGGCTGCGTGCTCATCGCACCCGCGTTGTTGGCCTTGTCGTCGAGCTTCACGCCCGACTTACACGCTGCGAGCGTGCCGATCATCATCACGGCCAGGGCCAGACGAACTTTTTTCGACATCATGGTTACTCTCCTTGTGGTCATTGCATGAAGGGCCCCCACGACGGCTCACGAACGGAGCCGCCCTGGACGGACAGGATCTGCGGCGGCGCGCTGCCGTCGGAAGGCACGGCGGCCAGTACGTTGCGCCCGCCCGACTGGGTGGCGTAGAGGATGTACTGGCCGTTTGCCGCGAAGCTTGGCGATTCGTCGCGATTCGTATTGGTGATGGCGTTCGCCGCGCCCGTTTGCAGATCCTGAACGTACAGCTTGAAGCCCCCGCCCGTGCGGGAGATGTAAGCGAGCAGCTTGCCGTCCGGGCTGATGCGCGGGCTGGTGTTGTAGCTGCCGGTGAAAGTCACGCGTTGCGCGGCGCCGGCGCTTTCGCCTTGCGCGGGCATCCGGTAGATCTGCGGCGCACCGCCGCGATCGCTCGTGAAGTAGATCCAGTGGCCGTCAGGCGAGTAGAACGGCTCGGTGTCGATCGAGCTGCTCTGCGTGAGACGACGCAGCCCGCCGCCGTTCGCGTTGACCGTATAGATTTGCGTATTGCCCGTCAGCGACAGCGCGACCGCGAGCGTGTTGCCGTCCGGCGACCAGGCCGGCGCGCTGTTGTTGCCCTTCTGGTCGGAGACCATGTAGCGGCGGCCGGTCGGCAGGTCGTGGATGTAGACGATCGGCTTCTTGCGCTCGAACGAAACGTACGCGACCTTCGTGCCACTGGGCGACCACGCCGGCGAGATGATCGGCTCCGTGCTCGACAGCGCGATGCGCGCGTTCTGGCCGTCGGAGTCCGAGATCTGCAGTTGGTAGCGGTTGCCCGTCTTGATCACGTACGACAGGCGCGTCGCGAACACGCCACGCACGCCGAGCAGCTTCTGGTAGATGTAGTCGGCGATCTTGTGGCCGGCCGTGCGCAGCGTGCTGTCGTTGGCCGTCAGCGACAGGCCGCCGAGGCTTTGCTGCTTCACGGTGTCGTACAGGATGAAGTTCACCTTGTACTGGCCGTTCGCTTCGCGGTTCACGCTGCCGGCAACGAACGCGTTGGCGCCCTTGGCCTTCCATGCGCCGAGATCGACCGATGCGGTCTCGGGCACGGGCGTGCTGCCCGCGTCGATATTGGTGAATTTGCCGCTGCGGGCGAGGTCGGCGCGGACGATCGACGTGACCTGCTGCGACAGGCCCGCCTCGTTCGCGAAGTTCGCGGTCGCTATGGGGAACTGGGTCGAACCGACGCCGGTGATCAGCACGTTGACCTGCGCATTAGCGGTGCCGCCCGCGGCAATCAGACACGAGGCCACGAGTGCCCTGAAACCTAGCTTCGTCATCAAACTCATGCTTCTTGCTTCCCGTATGACTTGAATCGCTGCGCAACCGCAGAGACAGTAAAAATACCCGATTCGTTCCCGTCCGACAGCGACGCCCGGAGTGTAAGCGCATTTCCGTTCACTCCGCCGCCTTGAAGGTAATCGTAATGTCTGATGGGGTACGACCGTTAGAATCGGGTGGCAACGGGACCGATGCCTGGATCGCATTGACCACGGCTTGATCCCACCCCGAATTTCCGCTCGAACGGCGGATCGAAACGCTCAGCACGTCACCCGATGGCGAGCAGCGGATCGCGACGACGGTCGTCAGGCCGGCGCGCTCGCCGCCCCAGACGATGTTCGGTTTCACGCGGCGACGCACCTTGTCAGGATAGCCGGGCGACGCGGCATTGCCACCGGAACCCGTGCCGGTGCCGCTGTGCGCCAGGCCCTGGCCGCCGCCTTCGCCGGCGCCTGCCATGCCCTGCATCTGCGCAAGGCGTGCATTCCGTTCCTGGTCGAGCTTCGCCTTCGATGCTGCATCGGCCTTCGCGCGGGCAGCTGCTTCGGCCTTCGCCTTGGCTTTGGCCTGTGCCTGGGCTTCCGCCTTCGCCTTCGCGGCCGCATCGGCCTTGGCCTTTGCCGCCTGCTGGGCCTCGAGCTGCGCCTGCTTCTGCTGTTGAAGTTTCTGCTGCTCGAGCTTCTGCTGCTCGAGTTTTTGCTGCTCGACGAGCTGCTGTTGCTTCAGCTTGTCCGCCTGCTTCTGCTTTTCGCGCTCGGCGGCCTTTTGCGCGGCGAGCGCGGCGGCCTGCTGGGCGGCGAGCTGCGCGCGCCGGGCTTCGTCTTCCTGCTGCTTCAGTTGCTGCGCGCGGCGCTGCTGCTGTTCGAGCAGCGCTTCACGCGCGGCCGCTTCCTGCTGCCGCTTCTTCTGCTGCAGTGCGATGTCGGCCTGCTCGTCGCGCACGGGCGGAGCGGGCGGGGCCAACTTCGCGGGCGGCGGCGGCACGGCGGGGCGCGGCGTGGGGACGTCGGGTACCGCGGTCCACAGTTCGGCTTCGGCGCCGGCCGGCGTGCTGTTCTGCCACTGCACGCCGTGATAGAGGAACAGCGCGAGCAGCACGTGCATCAGCGCGGCGAGCGCGAACGCACGCCAGGTTCCGCGCTCGCGAGGGGGCTGAGGCGGGTAGGCGTTGCTGCGCGTGGATTGCTGCCGGTTCATTGCGATTTGACGAGGAGGCCGACGCGCTTGACGCCGCGCGCCTTCAGATCCGACATCACGGTCATCACTGCATCGTACTGCACGGTCTTGTCGGCCGCGATCACGACCGGCTGGTCGGGATGGTCGGCCTGGCGGGACGAGATGAAGCTGTCGAACTCGTCTTTGGTCATCGTGTCTTCCTGCGTCGCGCCCGAGTCGCCCTTGTACTTGACGCTCATCGTGCGGTCGGCCTTGATGTTGACGACGACGGGCGGCGTCTGCTCCTGCGGCGCGGCATTGCCGACGGTCGGCAGATTGATGATCGACGGGGCGACGAGCGGTGCCGTGACCATGAAGATCACGAGCAGCACGAGCATCACGTCGATGTACGGCACGACGTTGATGTCGGCCATCGCACGGCGCCCGCGGCCGCCGCGCATGCTGGATCGAATGGGACTTCCTGCCATGGCGTGCTCCTTACTGGGCCTGACGCTGCAGGATGTTCGAGAACTCTTCGATGAAGGTCTCGAAGCGGATCGCGAGGCGGTCGATGTCGTGCGCGTAGCGGTTGTACGCGACGACTGCCGGAATCGCGGCGAACAGGCCGATCGCGGTGGCGACGAGCGCTTCCGCAATGCCCGGCGCGACGTTCGCGAGCGTGGCCTGCTGCACGTTCGCGAGGCCGCGGAACGAGTTCATGATCCCCCACACCGTGCCGAACAGACCGATGTACGGGCTGACCGAGCCGACCGACGCGAGGAACGCGAGGTTCGCTTCGAGCACATCCATTTCACGCTGGAACGACGCGCGCATCGCGCGACGCGCACCGTCGAGGACGAGGCCCGGATCGCTGATTCGTTTTTCCTTCGCCTTCAGGAACTCTCGCATCCCCGATTCGAAGATCCGCTCGAGCGCGCCGATCGTATGGCGGTTGTTGGCCGCGCTCTGATACAGCGCCTGCAGGTCGCCGCCCGACCAGAAGTCTTTTTCGAAGCGCTCGGTCTGCGCGCGTGCACGGCGGATCGCGAACCACTTGCGGAAGATGAAGGTCCACGACATCAGCGACAGCAGCAGCAGCAGCCCCATCACGGCCTGGGCCAGCACGCTCGCGTTGAGGACGAGGGAAATGATCGACAGGTCTTGAGAAGTGTTCATAGAGGTTTGAGTAACGTCCCTTCGGGGCGCCGGGTATGCGTGCGGCGCGGCGCGCCGGCCAGGCCTGGCGCCGAACCTTGCTTAGTATCGATTCAGGAAGGCAAGTTCATGGGCATTGTCTAAACGGTGCTCATGCGAGCTTCGTTGACAATACGGTCTGCCCGGTGTCGATGACGGGCCCGCGATGCAGCGCGTCGAGTACGACCGGCGGGATCGCCGCGGGCCGGATGCCGGTACGGTCGACGCAGCCGAGGCGGATATGCCCGGCGACGAGCAGCGTGTCTCCACGCCACGCTTCCTGCGTGAATTCCACCGATGCGCGGCCGATGCGTCCGGGCCGGCTCGTGATCGCCAGTGCGTCATCGAGTCGCGCCGGTGCGCGGTAGTCGAGCGACGTGCTGCGGACGATGAAGATCGCGCCGGTGTCGTCGGCGAGCCGACGCTGGTCGATGCCGCACGCACGCAGCCATTCGGTGCGGGCGCGCTCGAAGAATTTCAGGTAGTTGGCATAGAAAACGATGCCGCCTGCATCGGTATCCTCGTAGTACACGCGCACCCGCCAGGTAAAGCCGGGGGGCGCATCCGGGGAGCGGGTAGGCTGAGTCATGGCGCGCATTCTACCGGAAGGGCGGGACCGGATTCGTAACCGATTCGTAACGGAATGTAGTACGCCGTATCACACCGCGGGCCCGCCTCTGGCAGGGCCCGCGGCGCATCCGGCGCGTCAGCCGCGATGGATCGTGAGACCCGCCGGCGCCTGCGCGACCGGCATCATCTCGATCGTGTTGATGTTGACGTGCGCGGGGCGCGTCGCGATCCAGTAGATCGTGTCGGCGATGTCCTCGGCCGTGAGCGGCTGGACGTTCTGGTAGACGTTTGCCGCTTTCGTATCGTCGCCGCGGAAGCGGACGTTCGAGAATTCCGTGCCGCCACAGAGGCCCGGCTCGATGTCGGTTACGCGCAACGGCGTGCCGATCAGGTCGGCGCGCAGGTTCAGGCTGAATTGTCTGACGAAAGCCTTGGTCGCGCCGTAGACGTTCCCGCCCGGATACGGATACATGCCGGCAACCGAGCCGAGATTGAAGATGTGACCGCGACCGCGGGCGATCATGCCGGGCAGCAGCGTGTGCGTGACGGTCACGAGGCCCGAGCAGTTCGTGTCGATCATGGTCTGCCACTCGTCGAGGCTGGCCTTCTGGGCCGGTTCGACGCCGAGCGCGAGACCGGCATTGTTGACCAGCACGTCGAGCGCCGCGAATTCGGCGGGAAGGGCTGCCAGCACGGCTTCGACGGCCGCGCGGTCGCGCACGTCGAGCTCGATCGGCAGCAGTGCGTTGCCGAGTTCTGCCGCGAGTGCATCGAGACGATCCTTGCGGCGCGCGGTTGCGACGACGCGATGGCCGCCCTTGACGAAAGCTCGGGCGATGGCGGCGCCGAAGCCGGCGGACGCGCCTGTGACGAACACGATCATTGCTGCTCCTGGTCGGTAACAAAGTGGCGGATAGTATCCCGCAAGCCTACTGAGATTGCCGCACCGCGGCAAGGCGGCGAAGCGCTCCCGCACGGGTGCGTAGAGTCTGGCCCTTATTATTTCGGGGTGGCTGCCGCGCGGTTGCCTATTCATGACGCATCCAATACACTAACGCGCTCATCATCCCTGCGTGACTGGCGATAGAACCCTTCGGGTTCAAGGTGGAGCATCCCACCGTGAAGCGCGGGGCATCGTTTTTGCCGTTCGCCTGGGCAGCCGTTGTGCGCCGTTGCGTGCATCGCCGGTGGCTGTCTTGCCTCGCGTCATACGGATTCTTCCGCCACGTCGAGCTGGTCCCGCCAGCAGCGCAATGTACTCGGCCGCCCCGGTCAACCTGTACACACTTAACGGAAACCGTATGTTTGACAGAGCCCAAAGCACCATTGCGAACGTCGATCCCGAACTCTTTGCAGCGATCGAGCAGGAAAACCGCCGGCAGGAAGATCACATCGAGCTGATCGCGTCGGAAAACTACACGAGCCCGGCCGTGATGGCCGCGCAGGGCTCGCAGCTCACGAACAAGTACGCGGAAGGTTATCCGGGCAAGCGCTACTACGGCGGCTGCGAGTACGTGGACATCGTCGAGCAACTGGCGATCGATCGCGTGAAGCAGCTGTTCGGCGCGGAAGCCGCGAACGTGCAGCCGAACTCGGGTTCGCAGGCGAACCAGGGCGTGTTTTTCGCGATGCTCAAGCCGGGCGACACGATCATGGGCATGAGCCTCGCGCACGGCGGTCACCTGACGCACGGCTCGCCGGTGAACATGTCGGGCAAGTGGTTCAACGTCGTCAGCTACGGCCTGAACGAAAACGAAGACATCGACTACGAAGCCGCGGAAAAGCTCGCGCAGGAGCACAAGCCGAAGCTGATCGTCGCGGGCGCATCGGCGTTCGCGCTGAAGATCGACTTCGAGCGTCTGGCGAAGATCGCGAAGTCGGTCGGGGCCTACCTGATGGTCGACATGGCGCACTACGCCGGTCTGATCGCAGCGGGCGTGTATCCGAACCCGGTGCCGCACGCGGACTTCGTGACGACCACCACGCACAAGAGCCTGCGCGGCCCGCGCGGCGGCGTGATCCTGATGAAGTCGGAATACGAGAAGCAGATCAATTCGGCAATCTTCCCGGGCATTCAAGGCGGCCCGCTGATGCACGTGATCGCGGCGAAGGCCGTGGCGTTCAAGGAAGCGCTGTCGCCGGAATTCAAGGAATACCAGCAGAAGGTGGTCGAGAACGCACGCGTGCTGGCGGAAACGCTGGTCAAGCGCGGCCTGCGGATCGTGTCGGGCCGCACCGAAAGCCACGTGATGCTGGTGGACCTGCGCGCGAAGAACATCACGGGCAAGGCCGCGGAAGCGGCGCTCGGCGCAGCGCACATCACGGTGAACAAGAACGCGATCCCGAACGATCCGGAAAAGCCGTTCGTCACCAGCGGCATCCGTCTGGGCTCGCCGGCGATGACGACGCGCGGCTTCGGCCCGGCGGAAGCCGAGACGGTCGGCAACCTGATCGCCGACGTGCTCGAGAATCCGGAAGATGCAGCGACGATCGAGCGCGTGCGCGCGCAAGTGGCCGAGCTGACCAAGCGTTTCCCGGTCTATCGCTGATCGACGATGCGCTGCCCGTTCTGCCGGCATGAAGACACGCAGGTCGTCGACTCGCGCGTGTCCGAAGATGGCGCCGCGATTCGTCGGCGCCGTCGCTGCTCGGCTTGCGACAAGCGTTTCACGACGTACGAGCGGGTCGAACTGAACCTGCCCGCCGTCGTGAAGAAGGACGGCAGCCGCACGGAATTCGACCGTCGCAAGATCGTCGCCAGCATGCAACTCGCGCTGCGCAAGCGGCCGGTTGCGGCTGACGCGATCGACGCGGCGGTCGCCCGCATCGAGTATCAACTGCTCGCGACCGGCGAGCGTGAAGTGCGTAGCGAGAAGCTCGGCGAACTCGTGATGAACGAGCTGCGCGGCCTCGATACGATCGCCTATGTCCGTTTCGCATCGGTATATCGCCGGTTCGAGGACGTCTCCGAATTTGCCGACGTGATCGAAGAGTTCCGTCGCGCGTCTCCCTCCAAGCCTCCGCGTAAGCGCTGACGCGCTGCGTTCGTACATCGTCTTCTCCGTGGGTTCGATTCGCGCCGATTGTGTCGGTCGCGATCGCATGTCGCCAGTCGGCCGTTCGGCAAATGGCGTGCGTCCGCACGCGTCGCTACAGTCGTCGCATCACGTTGGCGGAGGGCGATGGCGATGGGACCGCACCGGCAGGGAGTTGTTGGGAGAGGCAGGCGACGCTGCGGCGGGTTCACGCTCGTCGAGCTGATGGTTTCGATCGCGCTCGTGGTCGGGACGGGGCTCTACGCGGCTCCTGCTTTCGATCAGTGGCGCATGCGTGAGCGTGTCGATGCGCGTGCTCGCGCACTGCTTGGTGCGCTGTCGTTCGCGCGCACCGAGGCGACGCGTCTCGGCGTGCGCGTCACGCTGTGCAGGGCCGGGCGCGACGGTGCCTGCATGCGTTCGGGCGAGCGTTGCGGCCCTGCGGAATGGTCGTGCGCGTGGATCGTCAGCGGGCAGTTCGACGGGCAGTCGCGCGTGCTGCGGCGATATCCGCATGATGCGGATATCGCCGTCGCGGGCGCCGCACACGATCTCGCGTTTGCACCGCCTGCCGGTCAGGTGATCGGCGGAATTCGTCGTTTTGAATTGCGTCCGCAGCGTGAGTCGCCGGGAGACGACGCGGCACGCGTGTCGCGGTGTATCAGGATAGCGGCGGGCGGTCGCGCGCGCGTCGTCGCCGGCCGGTGCAGCGCGGCATGAGGTGTGGCATGAAGCGCGTGCGCAAATCGGCGCGCGGCACGTCGCTGCTCGAAGCGGTGCTGGCCGTTGCGCTGCTCGCGGTCGTGATGCTGGCGGTGGCCGGCAGCCAGCTCGCGATGGCGCGTGCGCAGCGGGCGACGATCTGGCGTGAGCGCGCGCTGTGGCTCGCCGATGCACGGATCGAGCGCCTGTACGTCGCAGCAACGGCCGACGATGGTGTCGGGGCGCTCGTGGCCGCATCGTTGCCGGGCGGCACGATGACGCTCGATCGCGGCACGGGCGACGTACGGTACGCGATCGTCGGCTGGCGCGACGCCGACGCGGCGGCGTCGACGCGATGCGAAGCGGAGGGGGTAGCGACAAAGCCGCCGTCGTGCGTGCGGATTCCGTTTCGGGGGGGCGACGCCGATGAACGCTGATCGCCGCATCCGCGCGCATACGTTGCTCGAAGTGCTGGTCGCGATGACCGTCGGTCTGCTCGTGCTTGCCGCAGCCGGCGCGTTGTATCACACACAGCGCGTCGCACAGCGGCGGGCCGAGGACGGCTTCCGGATGCGCGATGCCGCGGCGACCGCGCTGACGTTGATCGGCCAGCAGCTCCATATGGCCGGCTTTCGCCCGCTCGATGTCGAAGCGGCGCCATCGTTGCCGCCGGTATTCGGTTGTTCGGCGGCGCGTGTGCGAGGCGATGGCGCGCAGGTACGGTGCGAGGCCGTGCGTGCATCGTCGGACGCGATGCTGATCCGGTATGTCGGCGACACCGTGTCGACGTGGCCGACGATCGGCGCCCAGGTATCGGATTGTCTCGGGCAGGGTGTCGGCACGGCCGGTGAGCGGCCGCTCGTGGAAAACCGTTTCGACGCGCACGTGAGTGCGTCGACGGGCGAGCCGGAGCTGTACTGCGAAGGGAACGGGCGCCCGGGCACGCCGCAACCCGTCGTGGCCGGGATCGATCAGTTGCGCCTGCGCTACCTGCGTCACGCAGACGCGCAGTTCGTGAACGCCGATACGATGCCAGCCGGAGGCTGGCACGAAGTCGTCGCCGTGCATGTGTGCGTGCGGGCACGCGGCGAACCGATGCGCGAATCGATGAGCCATGTCGATTGCGACGGTCGCACGGTCGCTGCGCAGGACGGTCGCGCGCGTCTCGTGCTACATCGGATCGTCGCGTTGCGAAATGCCGCGTTCGCGACGGCCGAGCGCGACCGTGACGCAACGCGAGCCTACGAGACGTTCCGATGATCCGTGCAAACAAGTACGTGAACGAACCGGCGATGCGACGCACGGCAGGGCATGTCCGCGAAAGCACAATGGCGGCTGGCGGCACGCAATGCGTGATGGACGGCACCTGCATGAGCCGAGGCGAATGGCTTACACGCTGTCGATCGGCAAACCGGGCCCGGCGCCGCGATGCCGGCCTCGCATTACCCGCCGTGATCGCGGTCGGTGCGGCGGTCGCGGCGCTGACCGGTACCTGGTTCGAATCCGCGCTGACGGAGTCGCGCCGCGCGCGTGCGTTGTCGGATCGGCTGATCGCCTTCCACGCTGCCGATGCGGCGTTGACTGCCTGCACCGCGCGATTGCTCCGCGGTGCCGCGCCGTACCTCGACGAAGCCGCATCGCACACCGAGCCGGACGCGTGGCGGCGCGCGCCAGCGCTCGGCGTCGCCGACGCGTTCGCACCGTTCGCTTCGTGGCCGATGGCCGCACAGCCGCCACGATGCCTGATCGAGGCATGGCGTGGAGCAGGCCCGACGGGGAGTCGCGCATTCCTCGTCACCGCGCGTGGCGTCGGCGGCCATGCATGGAGCGTGGTCTGGCTGCAAAGCCAGGTCGCGCTGCGTGACGGCCGTATCGTTGCCGCGCGCTGGCGTCGCGTCGCGGCGATGCATCAATGAAAGGGTGCACGTTCATGCGGCCACCGGCGGCATTCACGCTGGTCGAACTGATGATCGTGCTGGCGATCGTCGCCGTGCTGGCCGGATGGGGTATCCCGTCGTATCGCGAGCACGTCGCGCGCGTGCATCGCGCATCCGCGGTTGCTGCGCTGTATCGAGCGGCTCAATATCTCGAGACGCTCGATGGCATGCCTCCGCAGGCGTTGCCGGATGCACTGGCACACGCGCCGCCGGACGGGCATCCGGTCTATCGTGTGACACTCCGCCGTCCGGGCGACGACGATGCTTCGGTGGTCTACGAACTCGTCGCGAGCCCGCTCGACACCGGCCCGATGCGCGACGACCGATGCGGCGCATTCACGCTGCGCTCGGACGGGGCGAAAGGGAATGCAGGATCGAATGACGGCAGTGCCGACGGACAGGATGGGGCATGCTGGGGCGTACGCTGAACGCGCACCGCAGACGCGCGACGGCACATGCGCATGTGCGCCTGTCGTCGCGTGTCAGTCGTCGTTCACGGCGCTTCCGCGCTCGTCGCGCGACTGCTTCCAGATCCGGTAGACCTCCCATGCGGCGAAGCCGACGGTACCCCACTTCAACGCGGGGCCGGCGCTCGCGCGCAGCAGCGAGCGCACGGGTTTCGCGAGCACGAGCGATGCGAGCGAACTCAGCATCGGATACTGGTTGACGAGTTGGCCCAGGCTCGCGTTCAGGTTCTTGGCGGACTGGCTGAACTTGTTGGTCGACAGGCCGGGCACGAATACCTTGAGCCAGCTGAAGCGCGTGACGGCGTGGCGCATTTCGGCGGCGGCTTCGGCAAGCTCGAGCCGCTCGACCTCGGAGCGCAGGATCAGCAACTCCTTGCGCAGCGCGCGATGCTGCGATGCGCTCCAGTTCGATCGCGACGAATGGGAGCGGGGTGAATTGCCCGTAACGTTCTGGCTCATGGCGCGTCGGCGAAGTAGGTGAGAGGGACGAACGCGGGTGCGTTCACGGCTTGCCGCGGAACATGTCGCGGTCTTTCTCGAGTTCGTGCAGCGTCGCCTCGAACACGGTCGGCGCATCGCGCAGGCCGGAGCGCGCCTTCAGCGCACAGGCGATGCCGCCGACGGCGTACACCGCGGTGATCGCGGCAAGCGACTGCCAGCGATAGGTGTCCCAGAACGCGATCGCGATGAGCACCGTGAGGCTGATGAGCGCCATCGTTGCGAGCATCATGGCCGCCAGCCCGAGGAACAGTACGCCCATCAGGCGCTCCTTTTCCTCGGCGAGCTCGATGCCCACCAGTTCGAGACGTGTTTGCAGAAGGCCGATCGCGGAGCCGACGAGGCGGCGCAGCGGCCCCTGGCCGGACGGCTGCGGGTTGGTGTCTGTCGTCATGGATGAGGCGCTTGCGCGCGCAGTGAGCGGCTAAGTCAAAGCCGGCCGGTGACGAACCACCGGCCTGGCTCCAGCACCCATGTGCCGCCGCGGGGCGGCGCATGGGGCGGAACGGCATCGAGCGCGTTACTTGCGGTTGATCAGCAGACCGACCAGCACGCCGACGCCAGCGGCGATGCTGATCGACGTCCACGGATGCTCGTGCACGTAATCGTCGGTCGCGCGTGCGGCCTTCTTGCCTTTTTCGACCACCACAACCTGAACGTCGGTTGCCTTTTCCTTGGCCTGCTTCAGGCGCGACATGGCTTTCTCGCGCAGCTCGGCCGCACGGTCGCCCGTGCTGCTCGCCGCTTGCTTGAGCAGGTCTTCGGCGTCCGCGAGAACGGTTTTGATATCCGACATCAGTTTCTCCTTGTTGATTTCCGACATTGCAACTCCCTTCATGCTGTCATGCTGCAGGTTCACATCGTAGCGAAACGCCTGCTTGCTGGCGAGCCGGGAAGACGCACGACGGCAGTGCCAGCCCACATGGTAAACGACTCGTAATCATCAACAGAGCCGCAAACGACGTGAAAAGTTTCCCTTGCCGCTGTCCGTCCCGTTCCACGACCGGTCAAAAATGACAAAAAAGTATGAATATCAAACGGAATAATCGTTCGCATGTCCCATTGCTTCCCGTAAGCTGATGGACTGTCCCGCGCCGACAGCGCGCGGTTTCAACCAGCATCGTTCGAGGAGGGAACATCATGAGTCTGCGTCTTGGCGACATCGCACCGGATTTCGAGCAGGAATCGAGCCTGGGCCCGATCAAGTTTCACGAGTGGCTGGGCGACGGCTGGGGCGTTCTGTTCTCCCACCCGGCCGATTACACGCCGGTGTGCACGACCGAGCTCGGGCTGACGGCGAAGCTGAAGGGCGAATTCGAGAAACGCAACGTGAAGGTGATCGCGCTGTCGGTGGACGGCGTCGAGTCGCACAAGGGCTGGATCAACGACATCAACGAAACGCAGTCGACGGTCGTCGGCTTCCCGATCATTGCCGATGCGGACCGCAAGGTTTCGCAACTGTACGACATGATCCACCCGAACGCGAACGAAACGCTGACGGTGCGCTCGCTGTTCGTGATCGATCCGAACAAGAAGGTGCGGCTCATCATCACGTATCCGGCCAGCACCGGTCGCAACTTCGACGAAGTGCTGCGCGTGATCGATTCGCTGCAACTGACCGACAATTACAAGGTCGCGACGCCCGGCAACTGGAAGGACGGCGACGACGTCGTGATCGTGCCGTCGCTGCAGGATCCGGAGGAACTGAAGAAGCGTTTCCCGAAGGGCTTCAACGCAGTGCGTCCGTATCTGCGCCTCACGCCGCAGCCGAACAAGTAAGCATTCGCCGCCGCATCGGCGGCGCGTGACACGCGCGAGCGCCGATGAAAACGGCCCGCCCGGCAGCGAAGCCGGGCGGGCCGTGTCTTTTCGGCATAGGCGGCGCCGGCGGGGTGGTGTGCCGGCGTGACGCGCACAATCGATCAGAAGAATGCCTGGATGCCGGTCTGTGCGCGGCCGAGGATCAGCGCGTGGATGTCGTGCGTGCCTTCGTACGTGTTGACCACTTCGAGGTTCACGAGGTGACGTGCGACCCCGAACTCGTCCGAGATGCCGTTGCCGCCGAGCATGTCGCGTGCGAGTCGCGCGATGTCGAGCGCCTTGCCGCACGAGTTGCGCTTCATGATCGACGTAATCTCGACGGCCGCGGTGCCGTCGTCCTTCATCCGGCCGAGACGCAGCACGCCTTGCAGGCCAAGTGTGATTTCGGTCTGCATGTCGGCGAGCTTCTTCTGGATCAGCTGGTTCGCGGCGAGCGGCCGGCCGAACTGTTTGCGATCGAGCACGTACTGGCGCGCGGTGTGCCAGCACGACTCGGCCGCGCCGAGCGCGCCCCACGCGATCCCGTAGCGCGCCGAGTTCAGGCACGTGAACGGGCCGCGCAGGCCGCTCACGTTCGGCATCAGGTTTTCTTCGGGCACGAACACTTCGTCGAGGACGATTTCGCCGGTGATCGACGCACGCAGCCCGACCTTGCCGTGGATCGCGGGCGCCGACAGGCCCTTCCAGCCCTTCTCGAGAATGAAGCCGCGGATCGCGTCCTTGCCGTTTTCTTCGAGCTTGGCCCACACGACGAACACGTCGGCGATCGGCGAGTTCGTGATCCACATCTTCGCGCCGGACAGCGAGTAGCCGCCGGGCACCTTTTTCGCGCGCGTGACCATGCTGCCCGGGTCGGAGCCGTGGTTCGGCTCGGTCAGCCCGAAGCAGCCGATCCATTCACCGGTCGCGAGCTTTGGCAGGTATTTCTGTTTTTGGGCGTCCGAGCCGAATTCGAAGATCGGCACCATCACGAGCGACGACTGCACGGACATCATCGAGCGGTAGCCGGAGTCGACGCGCTCGACTTCGCGCGCGATCAACCCGTAGCTCACGTAATTGAGGCCCGGGCCGCCGTATTCCTCGGGAATCGTCGGGCCGAGCAGGCCGACTTCGCCCATCTCGCGGAAGATTTCGGCGTCGGTGCGTTCATGGCGGAACGCCTCGGTGACGCGCGGCGCGAGCTTGTCCTGCGCGTATGCGTGCGCGGCATCGCGCACCATCCGCTCTTCTTCGGTCAGTTGCTGGTCGAGCAGCAGCGGATCGTCCCAATGAAAAGTTGCAGTACTCATCGTGTCATCTCCTGTCGGCCAGAGTTGGCGCTTTAGCGCTTACTCTGGCCCCATGCTTCGCGGTCGGCCAGAGTCGGCGTTTCAGCGCTTACTCCGATCCCGTGCTTTGCGGTCGGTCCCGGGGTGGCGCTTCGCCGCCTGGCCCCATCTCTAAAGTTTGCTTGACTATAGTTCCGCTGTGCGGAACAATGTTTTGCAAATCGAACCCAGTGTAGCATCAGATGACGCTTTCAACCATCGACGAAACCATGATCGACGAGCGCAAGTTCGTCGTGGCACTCGCGCGCGGGCTCGACCTGCTGCGCGCATTCCGGCCCGGCGAGACGATGCTCGGCAACCGCGACTTCGCGGAGCGCACGGGGCTGCCGAAGGCGACCGTGAACCGGCTCGCCTATACGCTGACCGTGCTCGGCTACCTGCGCTACGACGAAACGCTCGGAAAGTATGCGCTCGACGCCGGCGTGCTGTCGCTCGGCTACGCACTGCTGTCCGGCTCGGGGACGATCGATCTTGCGCGGCCGCACATGCAGGCGCTCGCTCGCGAAATCGGCGCGGCCGTGTCGCTGGGTTGTCGCGACGGGCTCGACATGATCTACCTGGAGACGATCCGCAGCGAAACGGCGCTCACGCTCGGGCTCGCGCCCGGTTCGCGGCTGTCGATGCTGACGAGCTCGATGGGCCGCGCGTACCTGGCCGTGCAACCGGAAGACGTGCGTCGCGCGCTCTATGCGGATCTGCACCGGGCGGCCGGCGGCGCGGCCGGCGCCGATGCGCTCGTCGCGGCCGCGCAGCAAGCGGTGGCGGAGTTCTCCGAAGGCGGGTGCTGCTATTCGTTCCGGGCTTGGCACATGGACGTGAATGCGGCGGCCGTACCGTTTCGCGAACCGCGCGAAGGGCGCTGGCTCATCCTCAGCTGCAGCGGGCCCGCATCGTCGATGGACGAGAACGTGTTCCGCACGCAGGTGGGGCCGAAGCTGAAGGCGCTCGCGCAGCGGCTCGGTCCGACTGCCTGAGCCGCGGCGAGCCGCGAAAACGGCGGAGGGTGCCGGCGCGGGTTGAATCGCGTGCGAACCGCGCTCATCATCGTTCGTCCGCATCCCGACGACGAGGTTCGCGATGTCCCACACCGAGACGATGGAAGGCGGTTGCGCATGCGGTGCGATCCGCTACCGGATCGCATGCATTCCGGACGACGCCGGCTTCTGCCATTGCCGGCTTTGCCAGCGCACCACCGGCGCGGCGGTCGTTGCATCGGCGTCGGTGCCGATCGATGCATTCGAATACCTGCAGGGCGAGCCGACGGTCTATGCGTCGAGCGGGTGGGGCGAGCGGCGCTTCTGCGGGCGCTGCGGCGCGCAGCTCGAATACCGGCTGGCCGATGCGCCGAAAACCGTCGAAATCAATTACGCGACGCTCGACGAGCCGTCGCGGCTGCGTCCGGCGTGGCATGTCTGGTACGGGGATCGTTTCCCGGGCATCGAAATCGACGACGATCTGCCGAAATACGACGATGGCGGAAGCGACTAGCGAGCGGTCGTCCGACGCCCGCGAGCGGGCATCGGAGCGCACACGCGCTCAACGTGCGTTCGCCGCTTCCGCTCAATGGCCAACGCTCAACAGCCAACGAACCGGCCGGCCGCGAGCCGCGAGCCACGACGCGCACCGACACCCCGATCGGCGCCGCGAGCCGGCAGTTGCTCCACGCACGCGCGCCTGCCACTCCCCGTAATCAGGCCGTGACGACCTTTGCGAACACCGGCCCCTGCATGAACCGCACGTCGTGCTGGCGCAGCAGTTCGCACTGCGTCTCGTCGACGACGCCGTCGAAAATCAGCGGAATCCGCACGCGCTGCGCATAGGCGACGAGTGCCTTGACCATCCCGTCGCGCAACGCAATGCCTGCATCCATCTTGATGTAGTCGGGCCGCGCCATCTCCGATTCGACCGCGAGGATCCGGCCCGGGTCGGGCAGTTTGTCCGCCACCTTGAAGCCGTGATGCTGGTAGCTGCGCGTGAGATACCCGAGGAAGGTCTTGTGTGCGACCGCGACCGCCGGCAGCTCGATCACGATCCGCTCGGTCGGCAGCCCGAAGCGCTGCAGCACCGACGAGAAATGCTTGCCGTGGTCGTACTTCACGCTCTTGAGCAGCCGCTCGTGCACGCGCAGGAACAACAGCCCGTGGCGCTGCGCGCCGAAGAAGTTGATGGCGTGCAGCGCGCGCGACAGCCGGTCGATCGCGACCAGCGTCTGGTCGTCGACGGCCGAGTCGACCGGGTCGTGCGGCGCACCCGTGACCAGCGTGACGGCCTGGAAACCGAGTTCGTCGCCGTAGCGCTCGATCGCGTCGGCGAACGACGTCGACTGCGGCGCGCCGGGCATCGTCACGTCGTAGATCGGCTCATAGGCGCTTGCGAGCGTGCGCTCGGGCAGATTCGCGCACGCGGTGCCGCCGTCGGCAAGCGCGAGGTGTTCCCGTAGGTAAGGCAGTTGCCCGGCACGGGCGACCAACTCGGGGATGGTGGGCGGAATCATCAGCGTGAGAAGGAAAAATGGCGGCCGAAAGGGGCCGCCTCACAACTCGATATTAGCAGCGCGCGCCCCGCTCGGCTTGGCGTTTCACTCATATCGTTATCCCATCCCCGGACCGATGACTAGGGTTTACGTCGATTTCACTATTCGTAATTGGTTTTACTATTCGTAAATCCAGAATTTGACGCCGATCAGGAAACGCGGCGTTCGGGCGCCCCGGAAT
>NZ_JAGIXF010000120.1:0-15007 GCF_021483755.1 Burkholderia sp. WTPI3
TCCTTGTTCAGCTGCACGCGCAGTGCTTCGAGCTCGGTGATGTCCGCTTCGTCGTTGTTCGTGACGTGCGGGATCATCACCCAGTTGCGATGCAGGTTCGCGCCCGAGATCTTCTTGATGCGCGACAGCGGCTTCGCCTCGAACGGGCCGAACTTCGAGAAGTCGACCTTCGGCCACGGCAGCAGGTTCAGCTCACCGCCGCCTGCCGGCGCAGTTGCTGCGCCCGGCGCTGCGCGCTGGCCCGTCATCACGCCCTTCACGAAGCCCGTGATGTCGTCCTTGGTGATGCGGCCCGTCGGCCCGCTGCCCAGCACGCGCGCGACGTCGACGCCGAGCTCGCGCGCGAACTTGCGCACCGACGGCGACGCGTGGCTGGCGCGAGACGGCTCGCCTTCACGCGCCGGGGCGCGATGCAATGGCGCGGATGCGGATTTCAGTTCGGGCGCCGGCGCAGGCACTAGCCCTGTCGCGACATTCGCCGACGGACACGCGAGATCGCGCGCAGCCGAGGCGGCCGCAGGCACAGGCGCCGCGTCGTCCTGCTGCTCGCCGTCGCTGTCGAGCAGCGCGATCAACGTGCCTTGCGACACCGTCTCGCCGACCGCGACCTTCATCTCCTTGATCACGCCAGCGGTGGGACTGGGCACATCCATCGTCGCCTTGTCCGACTCGAGCACGACGAGCGACTGCTCCCGTTCGACGCGTTGTCCGACTCCCACCAGAACTTCGATCACGGGGATGTTCTTGTAATCGCCGATATCCGGCACTTCTATTCGTGTCACCCGCACATTCGTCTCCAACAGCAAGCATTTCAACAGTCAACGCCCCCTCTTCATCAGGTCGGACGCACTTGATTCGATCGGATTTCCCGCGATGGACCGATGGACGCGCAAGGTCTTCGAGCAGCCGCTTCGCGCGCCGCTCGCATGACGCTCACCGGTCAACGGGTTCTAGACCAGCCAGGGTTCGGTCAGCCCGCTTCCGATTCGCCCGTATCGGTCGATCGCCTGACGCACGACGTCAGGGTCCTGCCGGCCCTCGTCGACGAGTGCTTTCAGCGCGGCGATCACGATCGACGCACGGTCCACTTCGAAGAACGCACGCAACGCCGCACGTGTATCGCTGCGCCCGAAGCCGTCGGTGCCGAGCACGACGTAGCGGGACGGTACGTACGCGCGGATCAGCTCGGGCACGGCGCGCACATAGTCGGTCGCGGCGATCACCGGTCCACGCGCGGCGCCCAGGGCCGCCGTCACGTAGGGCACCGCAGGCTCGCCGTGATCCAGTAGCCGCTGCGCACGCTCCGCGGACACACCGTCGCGATGCAATTCGGTAAAGCTCGTCACGCTCCAGACGGCCGCGTCGACATTCCAGTCGTCCTTCAACATCCGTGCCGCGGCCTGGACTTCACCGAGAATCGCGCCCGAGCCGAGCAACTGCACCTGGGCGATCTCGACCTGCGCGGGCTCCAGCACGTACATCCCCTTGAGCACGCCGCTACGGACCCGATCGAGATCCGCTTCAGTCAACGAACGTTGTGCGTAGTTTTCGTTGGTGACCGTCATGTAGTAAAAGACGTCGCGCTGACGCGCGATCATCTCCTGCATGCCTTCGTCGACGATCATCGCCACTTCGTACGCGAAGGCCGGATCGTACGCGCGGCAGTTCGGTATCGTCGAGGCCGCAAGGTGGCTCGTGCCGTCTTGATGCTGCAGACCTTCACCGCCGAGCGTCGTCTTGCCGGCCGTCGCGCCGATCAGGAAACCGCGCGCGCGCTGGTCGGCAGCCGCCCAGATCAGGTCGCCGATACGCTGGAAACCGAACATCGAGTAGTAGATATAGAACGGCAGCATCGTCAGATCGTGCACGCTGTATGACGTCGCCGCGGCAATCCACGACGACACCGCGCCCGCCTCGGAGATGCCCTCTTCCAGAATCTGGCCGCCCGTATCCTCACGGTAATAGAGCATCGAGCCCATGTCTTCGGGCTCGTACAGTTGACCGAGCGGAGAATAGATGCCGATTTGCCGGAACAGATTCGCCATGCCGAAGGTGCGCGCCTCGTCGGCGACGACGGGCACCACACGCGGCCCCAGCTCGGCGTCCTTCAACAGGTTGCCAAGCATGCGCACGAACGCCATCGTGGTCGACATTTCCTTGTCGTTGGTATCGAGCGCGAATCGTCCCCACGACGACATCGCGGGCACGGCCGGCGCGTGCGACGCCGCTGTGCGCCTGCGGGGAAGGTAGCCGCCGAGCGCCGCACGGCGCGCATGCAGATACTGCATGACGGCACTGCTTTCGTCCGGCTTGTAGAACTTGAGTCGTTCGACATCGTCGTCGGAGAGCGGCAGGCGAAAGCGGTCGCGAAACGCCTTCAACTGTTCGATGTCGAGCTTCTTTTGCTGATGTGTCGTCATGCGCCCCTGGCCGATCGAGCCCATGCCGAAGCCCTTCATCGTCTTCGCGAGAATCACCGTAGGTTGCCCGCTGTGTTTCGACGCCTTTTCGTAGGCAGCGTGCAATTTGCGCACATCGTGGCCGCCGCGCCGCAGGCGGTCGATATCGTCGTTGCTCAGATGCGCGGCGAGCGCGGCCAGTTCGGCGTTCTGGCCGAAAAAGCGGTCACGATTGTAGGCGCCGTCGTTGGCGGAAAAAGTCTGGAACTGACCGTCCACGGTGTGCGCGAACGCGCGCAACAGCGCCCCACTGCGATCGCGTGCGAACAGGGGGTCCCAGTCCGAACCCCACAACACCTTGATGACGTTCCAGCCCGCCCCCGTGAACTGCGCCTCGAGTTCGTCGATGATGCGGCCATTGCTGCGCACCGGTCCGTCGAGCCGCTGCAAATTGCAGTTGATCACGAACACGAGATTGTCGAGCCGCTCGCGCGCGGCCAGCGAAAGTGCGCCGATCGCCTCGGGTTCGTCCATTTCGCCATCGCCGAAATAGCCCCACACCTTGCGGCCTTCCGTGCGTTGCAGTCCGCGGTTCTGCAGATAGCGCATGAAACGCGCCTGGTAGATCGAGTTGATCGGCCCAATGCCCATCGAGCCGGTCGGGAACTGCCAGAAGTCCGGCATCAGCCACGGATGCGGGTAGGAACACAGGCCCGCACCGGTGATTTCCTGTCGGTAATGCTCGAGATGCGCTTCGTCGAGAAAACCTTCGAGGTAAGCCCGCGCGTAAACGCCCGGCGCGGAATGGGGTTGAAAATAGACGAGATCGCCACCGTTGGCATCGTTCGCGCCGCGAAAGAAATGGTTGAAGCCCACTTCGAACAGGTCGGCCGCCGACGCATAGCTGGCAATATGCCCGCCGAGTTCACCGTAGGCGCGATTGGCCCGCACGACCATGGCCAGCGCATTCCAGCGCAGCGCGGCGGCAAGCTTTTCTTCGATATCGAAGTCTCCCGGATACGGCGGCTGCTGATCGACGGCGATCGTATTCGCGTAGGGCGTGATATTGAGGCGCGCCGTTGCGATACCGCTGGACGAAGCGTGGGCCGCGAGCCGATCGAACAGGTACTGAGCCCGTTCGGCGCCTGCATGCCGAACCACGCCATCGAGCGCGTCGAGCCATTCGGCGGTTTCGAGTGGGTCGTCGTCGACTTTCATCTGGCCCAGGGAAAGGATCGAGGGTGTCCCCGTCGATAAGTCGGTCATCTTGCAACTCCGTAAAAGCAATGCGAATTCAGTGGCGAGTGCGCAAAGATTACGGGGGATGCCGCAGAATGTGTGGTCGTATTGAAGGCCGCCAAAGCGGTGTCGGCTGCAGCGTCTTCTGCGGAATGCGCGATCTACAGCATTTCTATTTGATGCGCGCGGTCTCGCGTGGAGAACCCGGAGTCACGGGCGGGAAATGGGGGAAGGCGCGGCTTCATGCATTGGCCACAACGTCCGCTGCGCCATCCGCTCGGTCGTCCATCTCGGTCGCAGCCGCCGGCGCGAGCCCGGCCTCCGATTGCGTGCGAGCCAGCGCTGCGAAATAGCGGCCTGGCGAATGCCCGAGCGCTTTCTTGAACATGGTGATGAAGGCGGTTACCGACTCGTAGCCGAGTTCGTCCGACACGCGTTGCACGGAAGCGCCGCCGGCAAGCTCGCGCACCGCAACGAGCAGTTGCAACTGCTGCCGCCAGCGGCCAAAGGTCAGTCCCGTTTCACTGACGACGAGTCTTGCCAGCGAACGCTCGCTCATGGCGAGACGCTTGGCCCATTGCGCGACGGTGCTGCGATCGCCGGGATTGGCGTTCAACGCGTCCGCCATCTGCCGGATGCGCGGATGATCCGTAACCGGCAGATAGAGGCGCTCGACCGGCATCAACGTCAGCTCATGCAACAGCACGCGCGCAAGCCGGTCGGTATGGCCGCCCTGCTCGTAGTCGAGCGGCGCACCGGCCAGATGCAGAATCATTTCGCGCAGCATCGGCGAAATGGAGAGCGTGCAGCAATCCGTCGGCAAGTCGACGACACCGGGCTCGGTGAACAGATAGCAAAGCCGGGCATTGCGTGTCGCATGGTTACTGTGCGGCATCTCGCCGGGAATCCAGACGCCGCATTGCGGCGGGACGATCCAGAACGCGCCCGCGACCCGGCAGGTCACGGCGCCGTGCAACGCCAGCACCAGCTGCCCCTTCTGATGCTTGTGAACCGGAATTTCGGCAGCATGCTCGTCGACGTGCATGCACATCGCTACCGCCGGCCGATCGATCGCGTCCGGATCCGCAAAATGAGGAAGGCTAACGTAACGGTTCATATCGGGCATTTTAGCGACATGTTGAAATTGTGGCGAATGATGCGAAGCAAAAGCAGGCATAGCCGCATCGCATGCCAAGCTGGAATGGCGCCACGACTTCATTGTGCGAGACCGCCCCTTCCCGGACGCCTGACGTCCGGGCTCGCGGGTGAGCGTTTCGACGGTGTCGACGCCCATGCAGTCCGGTTCGGACCCGATTGTGCTTCGTATGTGGGCTGGGGCACATCACGTGCACGCTTCACGAGTCGGACGAAAGCCACGATGGCGCCGAGCAGATCAGCGTGGACGGCACAGCGAAGTTCAGCGAGCCACCGACCGCGAATTACGCTTCGATCGACCGCTCTGACCGCACAATCTGCCGAACGGAGCGCCACCGCGGCAACACAAGAATAATAAATACTGCCTGGACTGCGGCAATATTTCTCCGTGCAATCAAGATGACTTCACGATCCAGGCGCCCCGGATTTCTTCAAACGCAACGAATACGGAGCGACGGAATAATAAATCAAGCGAGACAGTTTTTTCACACCAATACCGAACGGACGACGGCGCCGCACCATTGTGCATGGCGCTTGCCCCATACGGTACGGCACGCCACGGTCGTTGTCGGTCGAATCCGCCGGGCCGTCGCATTTGCATAAGCAATCAGCTTCTGAAATTAATCACGTATTCGTCGCATTAATCGTCGATTCTTCAAGCTCGTTTTAATTTCACCGAATGCTCGACCATTCGCGCCACCACCTTTAACCCAGCAAGAAAATGCAATACCCGAAGTAAAACCTTTCCTTTTAACGCGAGGAGAACGATGTGGAAATACGAAAAATCAACGTCTACGACATCATCGACAGTCGCAGAATCGGCAGGAGGCAGTATTTCATCGTCGCCTTCTGCGCGCTGCTGATGCTTTTCGACGGTTTCGACACTCAGGTCATCAGCTTCATCGTGCCCGTTCTCGCGAAAGAATGGCAACTGCCCAAGGCCGTATTCGGCGCGATTTTTTCAGCGGTGTTCTTCGGGTTGCTGGTCGGCAATTTCGGCATTCCGTTCGCGACCCGACGCTTCGGCACGAAGAAGATCGCTTTCGTGGCAACCGCTGCTTTCGGCCTGTTCACCGTCCTGACCGTCTTTGCCACCAGCGTGCCGCAGCTGATTGCCTTGAGGTTCCTCACCGGCATCGGCCTCGGAGCGGCCACGCCTTGCGCGGTGGGCCTCGTTTCGGAATTCAGCCCGAAGAGAACCCGCGCGACTTTCGTCATTCTCGTCTACATGGGATATGCGCTGGGGTTCATCTTCGCGGGCATCTGCAGTAGCGCGTTGATCCCGCGGTTCGGCTGGGAAGGCCCACTGTGGCTGGGCGGGCTCGCGGCACTCGGCTTGACGGTGTTGCTCGTCCCGCTGCTGCCGGAATCCGTGGCCTACCTGTCGGCAAACGCGCAGCCCGGTGAATTGCTTCGTGCAACCAAGCGCCTCTTTCCCGATTTCACGCTGCAAGCGGACATCGAACTGGTCACTCACGAAGAGAAGCCGGCAGACGCAAGTGTGCTCGGATTGTTCTCCGCGCAGTTCCGCGTGGGGACATTCCTGCTGTGGGCCGTATTCGCCATCAACCTGGCCGCGTTCTATTTTCTGCAGAGCTGGCTGCCGACCGTTCTCGCGTCCATCTCGTTCCCACCCGCGCTCGTGGTCTGGGCGACCATCACCGTGATCATCGGCGGCATGGTGGCCAGTCTGCTGATGGGACCCATCATGGATCGCACGAGCCCTTACAGAATTCTGTCCGCGGTCTACGTCGGCGGCGCCGTGTCGATGTACGCAATCTCCATCGCGATCGGCTCATCGCATCTCGCTTTACTCACGACGATCTTCTTTTGCGGCTTTTGCATCAGCGGCGGACAAACCTGCGCGATCGCGTTGTGCACGCTGTTCTATAGCCCGGAATTGCGTGCCCCGGGCGTCGCATGGGCCTATGGATTCGGTCGGCTCGGCGCCGCGGGCGGCACTTACCTCGCGGGCGTCCTCTACGCGAACAACTGGAGCGTCGACGCGATGTTTCGCGTGGCAGCAGCGCCAATCCTCATTGCAGCGGCTTGCGTGGCGCTGATGGGCGCTTGCTATGGCCTGACGAAGAACGGCCTGAAGAAATCCTTTTTGGCCTGACCGGTACCGCTCGCTGAATCGATGAACGTCAAGTGAACCGTTCTTTTGTATGGCCTTTTGATTGCGGAGATCTCATGAAAACCAAAAAAATCGAAATCATTGTCGGCTCGCTCGTGGGGCTGGCCAGTTCCGTCGCGCATAGCCAGAGCAGCGTCACACTCTATGGCGAGATCGACAACGGCATTCATTACCAGACCAACGTAGGCGGCGGCAAAGCCGTCTACATGGACTCGCTGGACGGCATCGACGGCAGCCGCTGGGGGCTGACCGGCAAGGAAGATCTGGGTGGTGGTCTCAGGGCGATTTTTACGCTCGAGTCCGGCATCAACGTGAACAACGGACAGTTTGCCCAGGGCGGCACGGCATTCGGCCGGCAGGCTTTCGTCGGACTGAGCAGCGACACTTACGGTTCTCTCACCGCCGGCCGTCAATACGACATGGTGTGGTATTTTCCCGAGTTTCTTGCCGGATCCGCGGCGGTTGGCGACCTGCCGAGCGCGCATCCGGGAGATTTCGACAACACCAGCAACAGCGTGCGATTCAACAACTCGGTGCGCTACATGAGCCCGGACTTCCGCGGCTTCTCCTTTGGCGTCGAATATAGCCTCGGCGGCGTACCCGGCGACTTCACGTCGACGTCGGGCTATTCACTTGGAGTCGGTTACACACACGGTCCGCTTCAGATCGGCGCGGCGTTCGATTACTTCAAACACCCGACATCGACACCAGGCAACGGATGGTTCACCAACTATGCAAGCGGCTTCAATCTGCTGGCCTCGTCCCTGAACTCAGCTTATCAGGTCGCGCAGGCCTATCAGGACGCCGTCATCGCGGCGGCCTACACGATCGGAAACGCGACGATCAGCGCGTCGTATTCGAACGTTCAATACGCCAATCTCGGCGCGGGGTTCATGAACGGTACCGCCGTCTTCAACAACTATGACATCGGGTTGAACTACCGTGTCACGCCGGTCTTTTTCGTCGGCGTCGCGTACGACTATATGAACGCGCGGAGCGTCACGACGGCACAAGGCAATGCCGTCGGCAACCAGCACTACAATCAGGTGGCGTTCACGCTGGACTATCTGCTGTCGAAGCGTACCGACGTGTACTTCTCCGGCGGCTGGCAGCGCGCTTCGGGCACATCGTCGACGGGCGCGCCAGCCGTCGCCAACATCGGCGGATCCGGAGATTCGTCGAATAACCACCAGATGGTTTATCGGCTCGCTATGCGACATAAGTTCTGAGCCTTGCTAGCCCTGGAGTCCACATGACGATGCGGCGGCATGCAGACGCCAGGGTCATTGCTCAAGGCCGCTGGTTCGACACCTGCAAGGATGGCGTCGCCACCGCGCCTGCATCGCGGACATCCCGATTCCGGCGAGCCTGCGCCATATCGGGCGGATAGGTCCGCTGCCTGGGCGAGTGAGTCGGAATCCAGCCGTCGCGTTCTGCCTGAACGAGTTCGGCCCGCACTTCAGCGCGCGTCTTTCCACTCGTGACCACTGCCGCGGCGCAGCCCGCGTCGACTACACCGGCGCTCGCGGCCAACGGGAAGCACGTGACGAAGCAGAGTATCGCTGCAATTGTCGTGCGCATGAGAATCTCCTCCCTTGTAAAGCCGTGGCGCCGCGCTCAGACGAAGCCATACATGGTGAACAACATGACGTACGGGATCTGCTGTCCCGCCGAATTGCAGACCATGACGTCGGCCCTCTGAATGGCGCACGCGGACACGATTGCCTTTGCGACTTTCGAAATGACAAGTTTCATGATAATTGACTCCCCAATCCGACGTGACTTTATGGTCGATCTCTCGGCGATCCGTCAATGGTGCTGAACAGCGCTCGAAGCGCTGCATCATTGGTTCATGACGCATCGCGGCCATCTACATCGCACAACGCTTTTTCACTACCGGCTCGAAGCACGGGAATCTGGCACTCCGGTGCTTTGAAGCGTCTCCGTGATGCGTACTTTATCCACATCCAGCCAGTATGAATTTGTGGAAGATGACAACGCATCCGCAAAAACTGCCAGAGTTTTTCTGATGCACGGTGTCCCGTCGGCAGTCTGTTGATGTCCACGCAGAACTGACCCACCGGGGATGCGGCTATTTTCTTGGACTGATTTACGTTGTTAACCCGAGGCTTTCACGGTACTCGATGGGGCTGAGATAGCCAAGAGAGCCTTTGACCCGTTTTTCGTTGTACCAGCGAATGTAGCCGCGTTCTTCGATCTCCCGCTTGAGCACTGTCGCCGGAATCCAGTCGGGCTTCGCCGCTTCCACTCGGCCCTGCAGATACGTCTCGAACGGCGCAAGTTTGCCCGGCACCGGCTGACGTGCCTTGCGTTGCGGCGGTCCGGACGCCAGATACTTCCGAACCGTGTTCACGGCTGTTGAAGTTCGAAGTTTGTGCTAATGGCGTCCGCTGCAACGCTAATCGTGGAAGCCGTTAAAAAGCCTGGGAAGCAGCCGCGTGAAAGCGTACGCACACTGATCCTGCACGAGCGCGTCACGACCGATCAGATTCGAGAACTGACGCGTTGGATGCTTCGCGAACGAGACGCCTGAGCATCCGGAAAATCTAAGAGATCAGACCATCGGGGCCGGTCAAGCGCTCGAAGAAACTCCGTCCAGTGCGATTGGAGCAGCCGATCGTGACATGGTGATAAGGTTCCCTATCTTGCGGTCGCGTTGATCCCGGTGCCGGGAACTGCACGCGACAGTGAATGGCGGTTTTGCAGCGATGCGATCGACAGTGAACGACGGCGGAGTCAACCGGTCGGCACCCATACAAAGCAGCCATTCGGACGCGGGTTTGGTGACCGCCTCACGGGCAGTGCCATCCGGCTTGACGACGATGCGCAAGCGCTTGGACAAAGTAAGCAACGCATTGCCAGACGCATTCGCCTGCACATCGTCTGCGGTTGCGGGACCAGACACGAGCAGCAGCGAGCTGATCTCTTCAGTCGCGTGATTTCTCTGGTCATCTGAGTCTATGAAATCAGCTTGTGTGGCCAAAACGTCGTCCCGCCCTCTACTCTCCAACCATGTTGGATGAGTGTCGCAATACGAATCGGACGACCGTGCATGTTGAACACGTCGCAACCGACTGGATGTGGCAATACAATCACGAGCGCTCTAACATGGGTCTGGCCGCCACGGCGCCGAAACAGGGGCTCATGGCCGCAACAGAAACGCGACTTTCGACTCGCGTCAAAAGCGAAGGATTACCGTTTGCTAGACACACCTGAAATTCTATTCCGGCCTATTGCCCCCCAATGATCGGTTAGAATTTCCGGGTAATTTTCAGTCTCTCGGATGTGTCATTGGATTAGCCTATCGTTAGGGCTCTACGCGGCAGGGACGTCACTGTGTATATCGCAGAAATTCGAATCGAGAACTTCCGGCTGTTTGGTGCCAATAACAACGCGCTTGTGCTACCACTGTCCCCGGGACTTACCGCATTGGTCGGCGAGAACGATGCCGGCAAGACAGCGGTCATCGACGCGCTACGTCTGGTGGTCGGCACGCGTGACCAAGACGTGCTGCGGGTGGATCCACTTGATTTTCATCAGCCCGCCCCCGGTGGTCCGAGTGCCGACGAAATTATCATCCGTCTGACTTTCAGAGGCCTCACCACCGCTGATCGAGGCGCGTTTGCCGAGTTCCTCACGTATGAGACGATAGCCGAGGTAACCAATACCGTGCTGATCGTGACCTGGGTTGCGAAACGCAACACCAAGGAAGGCAGCTCACGCCGGGTGCTTCCGCCTGAGTGGCGCACGGGTGCCAAGGGAGACGGCCCATTGCTCGATCTGGGGGCACGATCGCTGCTGACGGCGACGTATCTGCGGCCGTTGCGCGACGCCGAGCGGGCAATGAGCTCTGGGCGAGGATCGCGACTATCCCAGATCCTCCAGCACACCACTGAAATCCGCGACACAGGAAACCCTTTCGACAAGCTTGCCGATCCGCCACCCGACCCGACGACGTTGAGTGTTTTGGGCCTCGGCGACTATGCGACTCATCTGCTTGGAGAGAGCGAAGGCATTAGGCAGGCTCGAAAGCGGCTCAATGATGAGTACCTGAAGCCCCTCTCGTTCGCCAACGATATGCTGAATGCACGGATCGGCGTAGCAGGCGCGCAGGAGGACAGCCTCAGATTGCGGCAGTTACTTGAGAAGCTTGAGCTCGTACTGACCGCGTCGCCTGACGCCGAAAGCGGGCACAGTCGCGGACTCGGCTCAAACAACCTGCTGTTCATGGCATGCGAGCTTCTGCTTCTCGCTACTGAAAGCGACGGATTCCCGTTGCTGCTGATCGAAGAGCCCGAGGCACATCTCCATCCGCAGCGGCAGTTGCAACTTATGTCGTTCCTGCAGACACAGGCAAAGAAGACGCGTGCCGACGGACAGCGCATCCAAATCATCGTTACAACGCACAGTGCCAATCTCGCTTCGGACCTACAACTCGACAGGCTCGTATTGATTGAAGGCGGACGGGCTTTTCCTCTGTGTGAGGGAAAAACCAAGCTCAGCGCATCAGACTATCGATTTCTCGAGCGCTTCCTCGACGTGACCAAGGCAAACTTGTTCTTCGCGCGCGCAGTGATGATCGTCGAGGGGGATGCGGAAAACATCCTCCTGCCCGTCATAGCGAGGTTACTTGACCGCGATTTCCACCATCACGGTGTCTCGGTGGTTAATGTCGGCGGTGTTGGGCTCGGCCGATATGCACGCGTATTCATGCGCGAAGACGTCGAGAAGGATGGGGTCGTTAACATTCCCGTCGCCTGCATCACCGACATGGACGTGATGCCCAACAATGCACCCTGGATTGTCGGCAAGCTGGAGATCGGGCAACCGATCCCTCTAAGACCTCCCTCAAAGCGGCAATGGCGGATTAAGGACGATTTTCCGGGCGAACAGCTTGAACAGCGGCGAGCCGAACGCCGGGAGAAGGCCTCAGGCCAAAAGGTGGAGACGTTCGTCGCTGACGAATGGACGCTTGAATTTGATCTCGCATTCTGTGGTCTCAGCAAGCACGTCTACCGCGCAGGGACGCTGGCGCTAGCCAATGACCGCCTCACTGCCGGCACTGCCGAGCAAGCCGTCATCCTCGCCGCCGCTGATGCAGCCTATCAAGCGCTGATCGACGCGGGCCATGATCCATCGACGCTCGCTTCACATGTCTATGCGCTGTTTGAGGCTGATGGAGCCTCAAAGGCGATCGGCGCGCAATATCTTGCCGAACTGTTGGAAAAGGAAGTTGCGGACAATAACCTCAATGCCAATAGCTTGCGCGCATTGCTGCCGCCCTACATCGTTGCGGCTATCGAGCATGTCACCGGGCCGTTCGCACCGCCACTCGCAGGCGGCGCGGCCGGAGAGCCGGGCGCGCCAGTAATGGCGCCGGCACCGGGGGCCTGAGTGATGTACGACGATTTAATCCGCGAGGAAGACGTTACCTGGGCAGCAGTATTGATGGGGCTTGGCCCGGCGGGATTTGCGGCTGTCGAGGGTGATGACAGCCGACTCCGAGCAATGCTGCGACTCGACACAATCGACTTCGAGGCATGCCCGGGAAGTGGCAAGACGACTTTGCTGGTCGCAAAACTCGCAGTGCTGGCGATGCGCTGGCCAAGCCGTCAGCAGGGCATCTGCGTGCTGTCGCATACTAACGCGGCGCGCAACGAGATCAGCGCGAAGCTCAGCAGTTCCGCGGCGGGCGTCTCTTTGACACGCTATCCGCACTTCGTCGGCACGATCCACGCGTTTGTGAACGAGTATCTTGCGCTGCCTTGGCTCCGGTCGAAAGGAATCGAAGTGCGCTGCATCGATACAAGGATTGCGGTCGCGAAGCGGTGGAGCCTGTTACCCGCGAATCGGCGTTGGGCTTTGCAGCAGGCAAATCTGGGCGAGACCTGCCTGATTTACGACCAGACTGACTATGGCGGGGGAAAGACAGGCCGTTTCGGACCGCAGACGCCTACATATCAAGCGATCATCGATGCGCGTCGCCGGTCGAGCGAACTGGGATATTTCTGCTTCGACGAAATGTTCGTATGGGCCTGCGAATTGCTTGACCGGCATCCTGAGACGATTCCAATGCTACGTCGGCGCTTTCCGCTGGTATTCATCGACGAGGCGCAGGACAACAGTGAGGCACAATCGGCGCTGCTGCACCGCATCTTTTGCAGTGGCGACGCGCCGTCGCGCCGTCAACGTTTCGGCGACTCCAACCAAGCCATCTACGGAAGCGCCGGCCAGTGCGGCGCCACGACGGACCAGTTTCCAGGCGCCATTGTACATCCGATGCCACGCAGCTACCGTTTTGGTCAGAATCTTGCAGATCAAGTAAAGGGACTGGGGGTCACGCCGCATGCGCTAATCGGCGCAGGTCCACCGGATCACCTCAGCGCCGATCCTAAGGCGTCGGTAATCTTTCTTTTCGATGACGGGTCAGTCCAGAGAGTGCTGGAGCGCTATGGCCAGCATCTGCTGGATAGCTTCGACGCAACTGCGCTGAAAAATGGAGTGTTCACTGCGGTGGCCGGGGTTCACGAACCCGGAGACGACGATCGCATCCCGCGAGCGATGGGACACTATGCGCCGAGTTACGACCCGGGATGCGTTCGGAAGGAATCCACGCCGAGCAGCTTCGCACAATACCTTGCGCGCGCTCGTTTTGAGATGGCTGGCAGCGGAAACACGGACAAACTTATCAACGCCGTGGCGGCGGCGCTCCTCACTGCAAGCGAGCTTGCCGGCGCCCCATCTGGGGCGAGCGCACGGAAATCGCCTCATCGCCGGGTGGTCGAGATGCTTGGCGACAGCAATGCAAGAGGCGAATATCTCGCATTACAAGAGATCATCCTGACGCACCAAGGCGATATCACCCCTGCGCTCTATGCAGCGGCAGCACAAGCCCATATCGAGGCGGTGATCCGGCAACTGAGCGGCGCAGAGTTGCTTGGCGAGGATGTTGCCGCCTTCTTAGCACCGCCGCAGGCTCAGGCCGTAGATGAGGCCGAAGCCGCAATCGCCGCGCGCCCCGATAATTTGTTTGCTTATCCGCCCGACGCACCACGGGTACACATTCGGCTGAGCTCGATTCATGCTGTGAAGGGCGAGACGCACACGGCGACGCTCGTCCTCGACAGTTTCTACCACGCGCATCATCTAAGCGAACTCAAGCCATGGTTGCTAGGCACGAAGTCGGGCGGCTTTTCGACAAATGCCAGGGGCCGGCAGGTCCCTGAAGGCACGCGAATGCTTGGGCGGCTCAGGCTCCATTACGTCGCCATGACTCGCCCGACCCATCTGCTGTGCTTGGCGATGCGGAAAGATGCGTTTGGGAATGGGGAACTCGACATCCTGATGGGTCGGGGTTGGACTGTCATTGATTGCTGCGCAGATGCGCAGGTACAAGTCTAGGCGTACAGCTATGACGCTGATCAAGGGTCAGAAAAAGGAAGCCGTTTTCTTCACAAAACTGAACACGCCGTCTGCAACTGTTGCGTGATCTCGAGATGGCTTAACCGCCGGCCGCTGGCGGATGTTCGATGAATGGGAGCGGGAACTTGGGCGTGGGGAACGCCACATCGAGCAGTGGGCCGCTCGCCGTGCGGATCAGCGACTGCGCAGCAAATTGCACATGATCGCCGAGCTGGCCGTCGGGCATCCAGCCGCGCACCGCGTGTTCCGCCATGCTGGAATGGGCAGTCTTCGGACAGGCGCCGAAACGATCTCCATCTCCTCTAGCGGTTCACGCGCGTTTTTCTTATGATTGCTCGGGGACAACGAACGGAGCCAAACATGGATCCACTACTTCAGGAACTTCTCGATGCAACCGTGTCGCCTGGGGTTGCCAAGGAGATTCCATGGGGACAGTTGCGCCCCCTGTGCGACGGTGCCACAGAGGCCGACCGCATGCTCGCATTCATGCATTGGTGTGCGAGGCACGGTCGTGTCGCCACCGCGCCCGAGTTCGCCAGCCCGACCGGAGGACTCCCTGATGCTGCGTTGATCTCGATCGGCAGACAGTAGGCTCGACAAGTCGAATGCCCGAGCTGCCCTGACCTGCCCCCTG
>NZ_JAGIXF010000121.1:0-14754 GCF_021483755.1 Burkholderia sp. WTPI3
CCGACATCGCGCAGAAGCGCCTGATGCCGGCCGACGCGCTGCGCATCCGCGGGCTGCACAACGCGGCGAACGCGCTGGCCGCGTTCGCGCGCGCACGAGCGATCGACCTGCCGGCCGCGCCGCTGCTGCACGCGCTGCGCGAATACCGCGGCGAAGCACATCGCGTCGAAGTGATCGCGACGATCGACGACGTCGACTACGTCGACGACAGCAAGGGAACGAACGTCGGCGCGACGGTTGCCGCGCTCGACGGGCTTGCGCAGAAGATCGTGCTGATCGCGGGCGGCGACGGCAAGGGGCAGGATTTCGCGCCGCTGGTCGCGCCGGTCGCCCGCTGGTGCCGTGCGGTGATGCTGATCGGCCGCGATGCGCCGGCGATTCGCGGCACGCTTGCCGAAACCGGCGTGCCGCTCGTCGACCACGCGACGCTCGAAGACGCGGTGCGTGCCGCCGCCGATCTCGCCCAACCGGGCGACGCGGTGCTGCTGTCTCCTGCCTGCGCGAGCCTCGACATGTTCAAGAACTACGCCCATCGCGCGGATGTGTTCCGGGCGGCGGTGGATGAAATCGCCATCGACAAAGGAGCGACGTCATGAGCTGGTCCGATCGCCTCGTCTCCCGTTTCAACGATCGACGCGACACCGGCGGCAATGCCGCGGGCGGCCGTGTCGCATCGGCCACGCGCGCCGCGACGGGCGGCCTCGCGAGCGTCGTCAACGGCGTGCGGCCGAGCCGTTCGCGGATGCTCGACTTCGATTACTCGCTGCTGTGGGTCGCGATCGCGCTGCTCGGGCTCGGCGTCGTGATGGTGTATTCGGCGTCGATCGCGATGCCCGATTCGCCGAAATACGCGTCGTACCACGATTACGCGTTCCTGATGCGCCACGTCATCTCGCTCGTCGTCGCGTTCATCGCGGCGGTGATCGCGTTCCGCGTGCCGATTTCGACGTGGGACAAATACGCACCGCAGCTCTTCCTGATTGCGCTCGTCGGCCTCGTGATCGTGCTGATTCCGCACATCGGCAAGGGTGTGAACGGCGCGCGCCGCTGGATTCCGCTCGGCATCACGAACATGCAGCCGTCGGAAATCATGAAGCTCGCGGTGACGATCTACGCGGCGAACTACACGGTGCGCAAGCAGGAGTACATGCAGAGCTTCGCGAAGGGCTTCCTGCCGATGGCGTTCGCGGTCGGTCTCGTCGGCGCGCTGTTGCTGCTCGAACCTGACATGGGCGCGTTCATGGTGGTCGCCGCGATCGCGATGGGCGTGCTGTTCCTCGGCGGCGTGAACGGCAAGCTGTTCGGCGGCCTCGTCGCGACGGCGGTCGGCACCTTCACGATGCTCGTGTGGCTGTCGCCGTGGCGTCGCGAGCGGATCTTCGCGTATCTCGATCCGTGGGACGAACGCTACGCGCAGGGCAAGGCATACCAGCTCACGCACTCGCTGATCGCGTTCGGCCGCGGCGAGTGGTTCGGCGTCGGCCTCGGCGGCAGCGTCGAGAAGCTGAACTATCTGCCGGAAGCGCATACCGACTTCATCCTCGCTGTGATCGGCGAGGAACTCGGTTTCGTCGGCGTGCTGGTCGTGATCCTGCTGTTCTACTGGATCGTGCGCCGCTCGTTCGAGATCGGCCGCCAGGCGCTCGCGCTGGATCGCACGTTCGCGGGCCTGATGGCGAAGGGCATCGGTATCTGGTTCGGTGCGCAGACCTTCATCAACATGGGCGTGAACCTCGGCCTGCTGCCGACCAAGGGCCTGACGCTGCCGCTCGTGAGCTACGGCGGTTCGGGCATCCTGCTGAACTGCGTCGCGCTCGCGGTGTTGCTGCGTGTGGACTATGAAAATCGCGTACTGATGCGCGGAGGGAAAGTATGACCGCGTCGCGACGCACGCTGATGGTGATGGCAGGCGGCACCGGGGGCCACGTGTTCCCGGGGCTCGCCGTCGCGCACCGGATGGAAGCGGCAGGCTGGCGCGTGGTATGGCTCGGCAATCCGGCCGGGATGGAAGCGACGCTCGTGCCGAAGCACGGCATTCCGATGGAGTACGTGCGTTTCGGCGGGCTGCGCGGCAAGGGACTGAAGACCAAGCTGACGCTGCCGGTCAACCTGCTGCGCGCGTGCTGGCAGAGCCTCGGCGCGCTGCGCCGCGTGCGGCCGGACGTCGTGCTCGGGATGGGCGGCTACATCACGTTCCCGGCGGGCGTGATGGCCGCGCTGTCGGGCCGTCCGCTCGTGCTGCACGAACAGAATTCGATCGCGGGCCTCGCGAACAAGGTGCTCGCGAAATTCGCGAAGCGCGTGCTCGTTGCGTTCCCCGGTGCGCTGCCGCACGCGGAATGGACCGGTAACCCGATCCGCGCGGAACTTGCGCGCACGGAAACGCCCAAAGCACGCTATGCATCGCGCAGCGGCCCGCTGAACGTGCTGGTCGTCGGCGGCAGTCTCGGCGCCGCGGCGCTGAACGAAGTCGTGCCGCGCGCGCTGGCGCTGCTGACGCCGGGCGAGCGCCCGCGCATCGTGCACCAGGCCGGCGCGAAGCACATCGACGCGCTGAAGGCGAACTACGAAGCGGCCGGTTTCGCCGGCGGCGGCGACGTACGGCTCGTGCCGTTCATCGACGACATGGCGAGCGCATACGCGGCGGCGGATCTCGTGATCTGCCGCTCCGGTGCGATGACGGTGTCGGAGATCGCGGCGGTGGGCGTGGCGGCGCTGTTCGTGCCGTTCCCGTACGCGGTCGACGATCACCAGACGACCAACGCCGCGTTCCTCGCCGATGCGGGGGCCGCGGTGCTGGTGCAACAACGCGACCTGTCGGCGGAACTGCTTGCCGACTGGCTGCGCGGCCAGTCTCGGGCATCGCTCGCGGACATGGCGGAGCGTTCGCGCTCGCTGGCAAAACCCGAGGCCACCGACGAAGTCGCGCGCGTCTGCGCGAAGGTGGCCGGCGCGAACCTGGAACAACTGCAATGAAACACATCGTCAAACATATTCATTTCGTCGGGATCGGCGGCGCGGGCATGAGCGGCATCGCCGAAGTGCTCGTCAACCTCGGCTACGAGGTCAGCGGCTCGGACCTGTCGCGCAACGCGGTGACCGATCGTCTCGAAGCGCTCGGCGCGCGGATCGCGATCGGCCACGATGCGGCGAACATCGCGGGCGCGAACGCGGTCGTCGTATCGACGGCCGTGCGCTCGGACAACCCGGAAGTGCTGGCCGCGCGTCACCAGCGCGTGCCGATCGTGCAGCGCGCGGTGATGCTCGCGGAGCTGATGCGCCTGAAGCAGGGGATCGCGATCGCCGGCACGCACGGCAAGACCACGACGACGAGCCTTGTCGCGAGCGTGCTCGCGGCGGGCGGCCTCGATCCGACGTTCGTGATCGGCGGCCGGCTGATCAGCGCCGGCGCGAACGCACGGCTCGGCACGGGCGACTTCATCGTCGCCGAGGCCGACGAGTCGGACGCATCGTTCCTGAACCTGTATCCGGTGATCGAAGTCATCACGAACATCGACGCCGACCACATGGACACCTACGGCCACGATTTCGCGCGGCTCAAGCAGGCGTTCATCGAATTCACGCAGCGCCTGCCGTTCTACGGCAGCGCGGTCGTGTGCGTCGACGATCCGAACGTGCGCCAGATCATCCCGTTCATCTCGAAGCCGGTCGTGCGCTACGGGTTGTCGGCGGATGCGCAGGTGCGCGCCGAAGACATCGACGCGCGCGATGGCCGGATGCATTTCACGGTGATCCGCGACGGCCGTGCGCCGCTCGCGGTGGTGCTGAACCTGCCCGGCCTGCACAACGTGCAGAACGCGCTCGCGGCGATTGCGATCGCGACCGATCTCGGCGTGTCGGACGACGCGATCCAGCAGGCGCTGGCGGAATTCAACGGCGTCGGCCGACGCTTCCAGCGCTATGGCGAGGTGCCGAGCGCGGACGGTGGCCAGTACACGCTGATCGACGATTACGGTCATCACCCGGTCGAGATGGCCGCGACGGTCGCGGCCGCGCGCGGTGCGTTCCCGGGCCGCCGCCTCGTGCTGGCGTTCCAGCCGCACCGCTATACGCGCACGCGTGACTGTTTCGACGACTTCGTCAACGTGCTGTCGACGGTCGACGCACTGGTGCTGACGGAAGTCTATGCGGCCGGCGAGGCGGCGATCGCGACGGCCAACGGCGACGCGCTGTCGCGCGCTCTGCGTGCCGCGGGCAAGGTTGAACCGGTGTTCGTCGCGTCGGTCGACGACGTGCCGGGTGCATTGGCGAAGGTCGCGCAGAACGGCGACGTAGTGATCACGATGGGCGCGGGTTCGATCGGCGGCGTGCCGGCGAAGATCGTGCAGAACACGCAACAGAAGGGATGACATGAGCGGGATCGATCCGAAACGTTTCGGCAAGGTGGCGGTGTTGTTCGGCGGCGAATCCGCCGAGCGCGAGGTGTCGCTCACCTCGGGCCGCCTCGTGCTGCAGGGCCTGCGCGATGCGGGTATCGACGCGCATCCGTTCGACCCGGCCGAGCGGCCGTTGTCGGCGCTGAAGGACGAAGGCTTCGTGCGCGCGTTCAACGCGCTGCATGGCGGTTACGGCGAGAACGGCCAGATTCAGGGCGCACTCGATTTCTACGGGATCCGCTACACGGGTAGCGGCGTGCTCGGCTCGGCGCTCGGCCTGGACAAGTTCCGCACGAAGCTCGTGTGGCAGCAGACGGGCGTGCCGACGCCGCCGTTCGAGACGGTGATGCGCGGCGACGATTACGCGGCGCGTGCAACGGAGATCGTCGCGAAGCTCGGCCTGCCGCTGTTCGTGAAGCCGGCGAGCGAGGGTTCGAGCGTCGCGGTGCTGAAGGTGAAGACGGCCGACGCGTTGCCCGCCGCACTGTCGGAAGCGGCGACGCATGACAAGATCGTGATCGTCGAGAAGAGCATCGAAGGCGGCGGCGAATACACCGCGTGCATCGCCGGCGATCTCGACCTGCCGCTGATCAAGATCGTGCCGGCCGGCGAGTTCTACGACTACCACGCGAAGTACGTCGCCGACGATACGCAGTACCTGATCCCGTGCGGGCTGTCGGCCGAGCAGGAAACCGAACTGAAGCGCATCGCGCGCCGCGCCTTCGACGTGCTGGGCTGCACCGACTGGGGCCGCGCGGACTTCATGCTCGACGCCGCCGGCAACGCGTATTTCCTGGAAGTGAACACGGCCCCCGGGATGACCGACCATTCGCTGCCGCCGAAGGCCGCGCGCTCGATCGGCATCAGCTATTCGGAGCTGGTCGTGAAGGTGCTGTCGCTCACGCTCAACGACTGACGCAGGAACGGAACGACGTATGTGGAACAACGTTCGCCAACTCAACCTTGCCGCCAGCGCGCTGTACGCGCTGTTGCTGCTCGTGTTGGCGGCGGCCGGCTGCTACTGGCTGATCCAGCGTCCGACGTTCGCGCTGCGCGAAATCCGGATCGACGGCGACACCGAGCACATCAACACGCCGACGGTGCGCGCCGGCGTGGTCGGCAGGCTGAAGGGCAATTTCTTCACGGTCGATCTCGACACGGCCCGTGCCGCGTTCGAGCAGATGCCGTGGGTGCGGCATGCGAGCGTGCGGCGGGTGTGGCCGAATGCGCTGGCTGTCACGCTTGAGGAGTACAAACCGCTCGGGACCTGGGGCAGCGCGCAGCTCGTGAGCACCGACGGCGAGCTGTTCACCGCGAACCAGGGCGAGCTGGATCAAGAACTGCCCGCGTTCGACGGCCCGGAGGGCAGTGCGAAGGAAGTCGTCACGCGGTATCGCGACTTCACGAACTGGTTTGCGCCGTTGAAGGCGGCGCCTGAAGAAGTGACGCTGTCGGCGCGTTACGCGTGGACGGTGAAGCTGTCGAACGGCATGCAGGTCGAGCTGGGCAAGGAGCGCACCAGCGAAACCCTGCACGACCGGAGCCAGCGCCTCGTCGCCGCGTGGCCGGCCGTCACGGAGCGCTGGGGCAACGACATCGAGTACGCGGACCTGCGTTATCCGAACGGATTCGCGATTCGTGCGGCAGGCATGCGGTTCCTGACCGATACCGACAAGCGCAAGAAGTAACGAGAGATCACACGCAAGAGCACTTTATGAGCAAAGACTACAAGGATCTGCTGGTTTCCCTCGACATCGGCACGTCGAAGGTGGTGGCCATCGTCGCCGAGCTGAAGGGCGAAGGCCATTACGAGGTCATCGGCCTCGGCCAGAGCGAATCGAAGGGTCTGAAGAAGGGCGTGGTGGTCAACATCGAGGCCACCGTGCAGTCGATCCAGCGCGCGCTCGAGGAAGCCGAGCTGATGGCCGACTGCAAGATCACCAACGTGTTTACGGGGATCGCGGGCAGCCACATCCGCAGCTTCAACTCGAGCGGGATGGTCGCGATCAAGGACAAGGAAGTCACGCAGACCGACGTCGCGCGCGTGATCGAGACCGCGAAGGCGATCAACATCCCGACCGACCAGCAGGTGCTGCACATCCTCACGCAGGAATTCATCATCGACGGCCAGGAAGACGTACGCGAGCCGATCGGGATGAGCGGCATTCGCCTCGAGGTGAAGGTGCACATCGTGACGGGCGCGGTCAGCGCCGCGCAGAACATCGTCAAGTGCGTGCGCCGCTGCGGGCTGGAAGTGAACGATCTGATCCTGCAGCCGCTGGCGTCGTCGCTGGCCGTGCTGACGGAAGACGAGAAGGATCTCGGCGTGGTGCTGGTCGACATCGGCGGCGGCACGACCGACATCGCGATCTTCGCCGAAGGCGCGATCCGACACACCGCGGTGATTCCGATCGCCGGCGACCAGATCACGAGCGACATCGCGATGGCGCTGCGCACGCCGACGCCGGATGCGGAAGACATCAAGGTCGGCTACGGCATCGCGAAACAGGCGCTTGCCGATCCGGACGAGATGGTCGAAGTGCCCGGCCTCGGCGAACGCGGTCCGCGCACGCTGTCGCGCCAGGCGCTCGCCGCGGTGATCGAGCCGCGCGTCGAGGAACTGTTCTCGCTCGTGCAGCAGGTCGTGCGCGAGTCGGGTTACGAAGAACTGCTGAGCTCCGGCGTGGTCATTACCGGCGGGGCTTCGATGATGCCGGGCATGGTCGAGCTCGGCGAAGACATTTTCCTGAAGCCGGTGCGCATCGGTGCGCCGGAATATGCAGGCGGCCTCGCCGACGTGGTGCGCAATCCGCGCTACTCGACGGCGATGGGCCTGCTCGTCGAAGGCAGTGCTCAGCGCATGCGCGGCCGCAAGGTCGCCGTGCAGTCCGGTAACGCGGGGCAGATTTTCTCGCGGATGAAGGAATGGTTCCTGAGCAACTTCTGACGAAAGAAACGAATCGAAATTCGCGCTGGTGCCGGCGGCTGGCGCGCGACAGGGGGTTGCCCGATCTCCTGCCGAATAACGGCCGAGCAGGTTTATTTTCTTGACGGAGGCAACAATGGAATTCGAAATGCTGGAAACCGAAACCAACGGCACCATCATCAAGGTGGTCGGCGTTGGCGGCGCTGGCGGCAATGCCGTCCAGCACATGATCAATCGCGGCGTGCAGGGCGTCGACTTCATCGTGATGAATACGGACGCCCAGGCGTTGTCGCGTTCGCGCGCATCGTCGGTGATCCAGCTGGGCAACACGGGCCTTGGCGCCGGTGCGAAGCCGGAAATGGGCCGTGCGGCAGCGGAAGAAGCACGTGAGCGCATCGCGGACGCACTGCGTGGCGCGCACATGGTGTTCATCACGGCCGGCATGGGCGGTGGCACGGGCACGGGCGCAGCGCCGGTGGTCGCGCAGATCGCGAAAGAGATGGGCATCCTGACGGTTGGTGTCGTCAGCAAGCCGTTCGAGTTCGAAGGCGGCAAGCGCATGCGCGTCGCGGAAGCAGGCTCGCAGCAACTGGAGGATCACGTCGACTCGCTGATCGTCGTCCTGAACGACAAGCTGTTCGACGTGATGGGCGATGACGCCGAGATGGACAAGTGCTTCCAGTGCGCGGACGACGTGTTGAACAACGCAGTCGCAGGCATCGCTGAAATCATCAATGTCGATGGCCTCGTGAACGTCGACTTCGAAGACGTGAAGACGGTGATGGGCGAGCAGGGCAAGGCGATGATGGGCACGGCGACGGTTGCCGGCGTCGATCGCGCACGCCTCGCGGCGGAACAGGCCGTGGCGAGCCCGCTGCTCGAAGGCGTCGATCTGTCGGGCGCGCGCGGCGTGCTGGTCAACATCACGTCGAGCCGTTCGCTGCGTCTGTCGGAAACGCGCGAAGTGATGAACACGATCAAGAGTTACGCGGCGGAAGATGCGACGGTGATCTTCGGTGCGGTGTACGACGACGCGATGGGCGATGCACTGCGCGTGACGGTCGTGGCGACGGGTCTGGGCCGTGCGGCGAAGAAGCAGCAATCGGCTCCGATGACGCTGCTGCGCACCGGCACCGACAACCAGCCGGTCAGCTCGGTCTCGCACGGTTATGCACAGCCGCAACACGTCAGCACGGCCGACTACGGCGCGCTCGATACGCCCGCAGTGTGGCGCAATTCGCGCGAAACCGCGGCATCGCACGTGCAGGCGCTGCAGGAGAAGGGTGTCGACACGTACGACATCCCGGCTTTCCTGCGCAAGCAGGCTGACTGACGACGCACACAGGCGAAGCCGCGGCGGGGTCGCCGCGGTAACGCCGGCGTGACGGATGCCACGGACCACGACAGGCCGCGTCGGATGCGACGCCGGGCCGGGAGACGTGCCCTCTTCGCATGAGCGGAGCGGGATGGGACGTGCTGTCCGCAACACGCTGAAAAACCGTATCGCTATGAGGGACCAGCCATGATTCAAGTGGGCGACGCGCTGCCCGACGCGCAACTGTTCGAGTTCATCGACGACGCGCGCGAAGGGTGCACGCTTGGGCCGAATGCCTACAGCGTGCGCGACCAGGTTGCGGGAAAGCGGGTGGTGATCTTCGGATTGCCGGGCGCGTTCACGCCGACCTGCTCGGCGCAGCATGTGCCGGGCTATGTCGGGCACGCCGAGCAACTGCGCTCGGCGGGCATCGACGAGCTCTGGTGCGTGTCCGTCAACGACGCATTCGTGATGGGCGCATGGGGACGTGATCTGCACACCGCGGGCAAGGTGCGCATGATGGCGGACGGCAGCGCTGCTTTCACTCATGCGCTGGGGCTGACGCAGGATTTGTCCGCGCGTGGCATGGGAATCCGTTCCCTGCGCTACGCGATGGTGATCGACGACGGTGTGGTCAAGACGCTGGCCGTCGAAGCGCCGGGCAAGTTCGAAGTGAGCGATGCGGCGAGTGTGCTCGCGACGTTGACGCCCTGATCGTGCGGTGCACCGTTGCCTGACGGCAACGCTGCTCGCCGAGCCTCAGGGCAGTTGTAACACGGGCCGATGACCGGAAACGCCTCCGTTCCGGGCATCGGCCCGTCCCGTATCGACGCGGGTAAACAGCCGAAACAGATTGATACGCAGTTTCAAACAGCGTTGAATAGGGAATTACGCTATAATCCCGCCTATCGAATATAACTCCTGATTGATATCTTCAATCAAGGCGAAGAACACCATGTTGAAGCAGCGCACCATCAAATCCATCGTGAAGACCGTTGGGATCGGTGTCCACTCGGGCCGCAAGATCGAGCTGACGCTCCGTCCCGCTGCGCCGGGCACGGGCATCGTCTTTTCGCGCGTCGATCTGCCCACGCCTGTCGACATTCCCGCCACGGCGACGTCGATCGGCGACACGCGGCTCGCGTCGGTGCTGCAGAAGGATGGCGTGCGGGTGTCGACGGTCGAGCATCTGATGTCCGCGTGCGCGGGTCTCGGCATCGACAACCTGTATGTCGACGTGACGGCCGAGGAAATCCCGATCATGGACGGCAGCGCGGCGACCTTCGTGTTTCTGATCCAGTCCGCCGGCATCGAGGAGCAGAACGCGCCGAAGCGCTTCATCAAGGTGAAGAAGACGGTCGAGATCCGCGATGGCGACAAGTTCGCGCGCCTCGATCCGTATTTCGGCTTCAAGCTGAAGTTCTCGATCGACTTCCGCCACCCGGCCGTCGACAAGACGGGCCAGGAGCTCGAGGTCGATTTTGCGAACACGTCGTACGTGCGCGAGATCGCGCGTGCGCGCACGTTCGGCTTCGCGCACGAAGCCGAGATGCTGCGCGAGATGGGCCTGGCACGCGGCGGCAGCATGGACAACGCGATCGTCCTCGACGAGTACCGCATCCTGAACAACGACGGGCTGCGCTACGACGACGAATTCGTGAAGCACAAGATGCTCGATGCGATCGGCGACCTGTACGTGATCGGCCATCCGCTGCTCGCGTCGTACACGGCGTACAAGTCGGGTCACGGGCTGAACAACCGGCTGCTGCGCGAACTGCTCGCGCACGAGGACGCGTACGAGATCGTCACGTTCGACGATCCGCAGACCGCACCGAGTGGCTTCGCGTTCGACACGCAGACGGCCTTCGCCTGATCGGCGTCCGGCACGAACGATAAAAAAGCGACCTTCGGGTCGCTTTTTTGTTGTCGGGCGGTTGCCGGGGTGGCGCGCTCAGCGCGACGACTTCGCGCCGTGCCGCGCGGCCATTCGCGCCAGTGCGGCCTGCAGCGGCGACGGCTCGAGGTGATCGGCGAGGTCGCGCAACGCGGTGGCGCCGACCGTCGTCATCCGCGCCTGTTTCACGTGCGGCGGTTCCGGCGCGTCTTTCGGCCGCACGCGCACGCGCAGCGCCGAAACCGGCCAGCCGCGCTTCTGCAGATCGGCGAGCAGCCGCGGCTCGACCTGTCGCAGCCGGGCAGCGAGCGCATTGTGCGCGGCAAAGAGGGTCAGGGTGCCGTCCTTGATGGAACCCGGTTCGACATGATTCGCAAGATAGTCGGGCAGGAGCGCGGTGAGGTCGCGCTGCAGCGACGCGACCTGTTCGACGCCGGCGCGCAGCGCCGCGAACGCGTCGGTGCGGTTGAGCACTTCGGACACGGGTTGCGGGCGATACGCGGGGAGCGGGCCGAAACGCTTGTTAAATCGGTTCATCGAGGCATTCTTCGGGCGCGCATGCGCGCGGACGTTGACGCCGATTGTACCTGTGCCGGCCCGCGCACGCGCGGCTTTCGGGCGGCCGGCCGCGTAGCGGCCCCGCTTGCCGGTGCGCGGCGGACGTCCTGCCGGGACACGGGCGCATGCGTTCCCGCGTGCTAAAATTCCTCGTTTGAGTCCACTAATTCGCTAAGCCGCCGAGGCTCGGGCGTCGGGGCGCGCATCACGCGCCGGGCGCCGGTGCTGCGACGCAGGGTCCGATCCGATGACAACCGGTTTTCTCCAGAAAATTTTTGGCAGCCGCAACCAGCGGCTCGTCAAGCAATACCAAAAGACCGTCACGACGATCAATGCGCTCGAAACGCAGATCGAGAAGCTGACGGACGACCAGTTGCGCGGCAAGACGGACGAGTTCCGCCAGCGTGTGGCCGGCGGCGAGTCGCTCGACAAGCTGCTGCCGGAAGCGTTCGCGGTCTGCCGGGAGGCGAGCCGCCGCGTGCTGAAGATGCGTCACTTCGACGTGCAGATGATCGGCGGCATGGTGCTGCACTACGGCAAGATCGCCGAAATGCGCACCGGCGAAGGCAAGACGCTCGTCGCGACGCTGCCCGTCTATCTGAATGCGCTCGCGGGCCGCGGCGTGCACGTCGTGACGGTCAACGACTACCTCGCGCAGCGTGACGCCGAATGGATGGCGCGCCTCTACAACTTCCTCGGTCTGTCGGTCGGCATCAACCTGTCGGGCATGGAGCACGAACAGAAGCAGCAGGCCTACGCGTCGGACATCACGTACGGTACGAACAACGAGTTCGGCTTCGACTACCTGCGCGACAACATGGTCTACGAGACCGACGCGCGCGTGCAGCGGGCACTGAATTTCGCGGTTGTTGACGAAGTTGACTCGATCCTGATCGACGAGGCGCGTACGCCGCTGATCATCTCGGGCCAGGCCGAGGATCACACCGAACTGTATGTGCGGATGAACGCGCTGCCGCCGCTGCTCGAGCGCCAGATCGGCGAGGAGAAGGCCGACGGCACGGGCGTCGAGAAGCCGGGCGACTACACGCTCGACGAGAAATCGCGCCAGGTGTTCCTGACGGAGTCGGGCCACGAGAAGGCCGAGCGACTGCTCGCCGAGTGGGGCCTGATCGGCGAGGGTGAAAGCCTGTACGCGCCGCAGAACATCACGCTGATGCACCACGTGTATGCTGCGCTGCGCGCGCACACGCTGTTCCACAAGGACCAGCACTACGTCGTGCAGAACGGCGAAGTGGTCATCGTCGACGAATTCACGGGCCGCCTGATGGCGGGCCGCCGCTGGTCCGACGGCCTGCACCAGGCGGTCGAGGCGAAGGAGCACGTGAAGATCCAGAGCGAGAACCAGACGCTCGCATCGATCACGTTCCAGAACTACTTCCGCATGTACGCGAAGCTCGCTGGCATGACGGGTACCGCGGACACCGAAGCGTACGAATTCAACGAGATCTACGGTCTCGAAACGGTCGTGATCCCGACCAACCGTCCGCCGAAGCGGATCGACAAGCAGGATCAGATCTACAAGACGGCCAAGGAGCGCTACGACGCGGTGATCCGCGATATTCGCGAGTGCTACGAGCGCGGCCAGCCGGTGCTGGTCGGCACGACGTCGATCGAGAACTCCGAGCTGCTGTCGCACCTGCTGAAGCAGGCGGGGCTGCCGCACGAAGTGCTGAACGCGAAGCAGCACGAGCGTGAAGCCGCGATCGTCGCGGAAGCCGGCCGTCCGAAGCGCATCACGATCGCGACCAACATGGCGGGTCGCGGTACCGACATTGTGCTCGGCGGCAACGCCGAGAAGCAGGCGGCGTTCATCGACGCCGACGACGCGATCCCGGCCGACGAAAAGGCGCGCCGCATCAAGCAGCTGCACGACGAGTGGGAAACGCTGCACGAGCAAGTGAAGGCCGCGGGCGGCCTGCACATCATCGGTACCGAACGTCACGAGTCGCGCCGGATCGACAACCAGCTGCGCGGCCGTGCGGGCCGTCAGGGCGATCCGGGCTCGTCGCGCTTCTACCTGTCGCTCGACGATCCGCTGCTGCGCATCTTCGCGGGCGACCGCGTGCGTTCGATCATGGATCGCCTGAAGATGCCGGAAGGCGAGGCGATCGAGGCCGGCATCGTCACGCGCTCGATCGAATCCGCGCAGCGCAAGGTCGAAGCGCGCAACTTCGACATCCGCAAGCAGCTGCTCGAATACGACGACGTGTCGAACGACCAGCGCAAGGTGATCTACCAGCAGCGCAACGAATTGCTCGAAGCACACGACATCACCGAGACGATCTCGGCGATGCGTCATGGCGTGATCACCGAAGTCGTTCGCCAGTTTGTGCCGGAAGGCAGCATCGAGGAACAATGGGACGTGCCCGAGCTCGAGGAAGCGCTGCGCAACGACTGGCAGCTCGATCTCGCGATCCAGGAAATGGTGAACGAGTCGTCGTCGATCACGGCCGAGGAGATTCTCGAAGCCGTGACGACTGCCGCCGACGAGCAGTACGAAGCGAAGGTCGCGATGGTCGGCCGCGAATCGTTCAGCGCGTTCGAGCGTTCGGTGATGCTGCAGACGGTCGACCGCCTGTGGCGCGAGCACCTCGCGGCGCTCGACCACCTGCGCCAGGGTATCCATCTGCGCGGCTATGCGCAGAAGAACCCGAAGCAGGAGTACAAGCGCGAAGCGTTCGAACTGTTCGCAGCGATGCTCGAGGCGATCAAGCAGGAAGTCACGCGCATCGTGATGAACGTGCAGATCCAGTCGCCGGAGCAGCTCGAGGAAGCCGCGGAGCAGATCGAGGAGCGCGGCGGCCATCTCGAGAACGTCGAGTACCAGCACGCCGACTATGCGGAAGCCGGGCCGGTTGCGAACGTCGCGGCCGCCACGGCGGCTACCGCGACGGCCGACATGGTCGGCAGCGCGATGACCCACGGCGGCCCCGGCGGCGAAATGCCGAAGGTCGGCCGCAACGACCCGTGCCCGTGCGGCAGCGGCAAGAAGTACAAGCAGTGTCACGGGAAGCTGTCATGATCGTCGGCGGCGCGCATTGCGCGTGCCGCGTCGTTCGCAGCTTCGAGTCAGTGATGTGAGTTGCGGCGGCCCGCTCGTGCGGCCGCCGGTTCTTCCAATCGATGCCGGCGCATGCCGGCATTTTCCATCCGGCAGGTGTGCCCCATGGCTGTCAATTTTCCGTCGATCGATCCCGCCCAACTGCATCCCGTCGCCGGCGTCACGCTAGGCTGGGCGGAAGCGAACATCCGCAAGCCGAATCGCAAGGACGTGCTGGTCATTTCCATCGATGAAGGGGCGACGGTCGCCGGCGTATTCACCGAAAACCGCTTCTGTGCCGCGCCCGTAACGGTGTGCCGCGAGCACCTGGCAAAGGTGCGTGCGGGCGGTGCGGGCATCCGCGCGCTCGTCATCAATACGGGCAATGCGAACGCCGGCACCGGCGAGCCGGGCCTCGTGAACACGCGCGAAACCTGCGCGGAACTCGCGCGCCTGGCGGGCATCGACGCCGCTCAGGTGCTGCCGTTCTCGACCGGCGTGATTCTCGAGCCGCTGCCGATCGACCGTCTGAAGGCGGGGCTGCCGGCCGCGCTTGCGAACCGCAAGGCAGCGAACTGGTATGACGCCGCGCAGGCGATCATG
>NZ_JAGIXF010000122.1:0-14674 GCF_021483755.1 Burkholderia sp. WTPI3
CGGCCGGACTCTATGCGCTGTTCATCGCGCTCGCCGTCGTCGGCTGGCGCGACTGGAGCCGGACGGCCGACGCGCTGCGCGCGACGGCGAGCCCGGCAGGCTGATTCACTACGGAGCAACGTCGTTCATGTCATTTCCTCTCGAGCCGGATGCGCCCGCATCGCGTGAGCTCGCCGATGCGCGCGAGGTCGCGCCGCCGCAGTTCGGCGTCGACGGCGAACAGGCCGAACGCGACTGGCCGCTGATGACGCACGACGAAGTCGCGGCCGTGCTCGCGCGCATCGATGGCGTCGGCGCGCCCGCGCGCCTCACGTGGCACAGCCCGCGGCCGTTCTCGGCGGCCGTGCTGGTGCGCACGACCGACGAGTGCGCGCTGTTCGTCAAGCGTCATCACGCGAGCCTGCGCGACGTCGCGGGGCTCGAGGAAGAGCATCGCATCATCGCGCATCTGCGCGCGCGGGGCGTGCCGGTGGCGGACGTGCTTGCCGGCCGCGACGGCACGACCGCGTTCGCATCCGGCGACTGGACGTATGAAGTGCACGTGGTCGCGCCGGGTGTCGACGCGTATCGCGGCGTGATGTCGTGGAAGCCGTTCACGCATCCGTCGCATGCATACGCGGCCGGCCGCGCGCTGGCCGAACTGCATCGCGCGTCGGCCGGCTACGATGCGCCCGCGCGGCCGGTTCGCCCGCTGCTGTCGAGTTTTCGCGTGCTGTCGTCGGGCGATCTTGCCGGTGCGCTGGAACGCTGGGTCACGGCGCAGCCGTTGCTCGTCAACGCGCTCGGCAAGCGCGACTGGCGCGGTGATGTCGCGAGCGTCATCGGCCCGCATCACGCGCGCCTCGTGCCGCTGCTGCGCGCGTTGCCGCCGCTGTGGACGCACGGCGACTGGCATGCGTCGAACCTGCTGTGGACCGATGCCGGGCCGGGTGCGGAGGTTCGGACGGTGCTCGACTTCGGTTTGGCGGATCGTACCTGTGCGGTGATGGACGTCGCTCTAGCGATCGAGCGCAACACGGTCGACTGGATGGCGCCGGCCGATGCGCGTCGCATCGAATACGAACAGATCGCCGCGCTGCTCGACGGCTACGAGTCGCTCGAGCCGCTGAGCGACGATGCCCATGCGGCGCTGGTCGCGCTGCTGCCGATCGTGCATACGGAGTTCGCGCTGTCGGAAGTCGCGTATTTCGGCTGTATCGTCAACGCACCCGATATTGTCGACGTTGCGTACGACGGTTATCTGATCGGGCATGCGCAATGGTTCGGCGAACGCGACGGGCGGCAACTGCTCGACTGGCTGGTGCTACGCCGGCGTGAGAAGCAGGGGGGTGCCTGACGGGTGCTTGCCGGCACCCCGCACACGTTCTGCCCGACGCGCGGCACCCCCTCGCATCTGAAGGGGTGCCGTCGTTCGATGCGGAGCGACGGTGTCCGCCCGCTTCCCGTCACACCTGCGCGAGCGCCTGGTCGAGATCGGCGAGCAGGTCGTCGATATGCTCGATGCCGATCGACAGCCGCACCGTTTCCTCCTTCACGCCGGCCTTCGCGAGTTCGGCCGGCGACAACTGCCGGTGCGTCGTCGAGGCCGGATGCGTCGCGAGCGACTTCGTGTCGCCGATGTTCACGAGCCGCGTGAACAGCTTCAGCGCGTCCTGGAACTTCGCGCCGCCGTCGCGGCCGCCCTTCACGCCGAACGTCAGGATGCCCGGCGCGCGGCCGGACAGGTAGCGCGCGACGAGCGGATGGTCCGGATGATCGGGCAGCCCCGCGTAGTTCACCCATTCGACGTTTTCATGGCGCGCGAGATGCTGCGCGATCTTCAGCGCGTTGTCGCTGATGCGCTCGACGCGCAGCGCGAGCGTCTCGATGCCCTGCAGGATCTGGAACGCGTTGAACGGCGAGATCGCCGCACCCATGTTGCGCAGCGGCACCACGCGTGCGCGGCCGATATACGCGGCCGGCCCGAACGCTTCCGTATAGACGACGCCGTGATAGCTGACGTCCGGCTCGTTGAGCCGCTTGAAGCGCTCCGCGTGCTGTGCCCACGGGAACTTGCCCGAATCGACGATCGCGCCGCCGAGGCTCGTGCCGTGGCCGCCGAGATATTTCGTCAGCGAGTGCACGACGATGTCCGCGCCGTGCTCGAACGGGCGCAGCAGGTACGGCGACGGCACCGTGTTGTCGACGATCAGCGGGATCCCGTGGCGATGTGCGATGTCGGCGAGCGCGGCGATGTCGGTCACGTTGCCGAGTGGGTTGCCGACCGATTCCGCGAAGATCGCCTTCGTGCGTGTGTCGATCAGCGGCTCGAACGATGCGGGGTCGCGCGGATCGGCGAAGCGCGTCGTGATCCCGTATTGCGGCAACGTGTGCGCGAACAGGTTGTAGGTGCCGCCGTACAGCGAACTCGCGGACACGATGTTGTCGCCCGCTTCCGCGATCGTCTGGATCGCGTACGTGACGGCCGCCTGGCCCGATGCGAGCGCGAGCGCGCCGATGCCGCCCTCGAGCGCGGCGATCCGCTGCTCGAGCACGTCGGTCGTCGGATTCATGATCCGCGTGTAGATGTTGCCCTGGACCTTCAGGTCGAACAGGTCCGCGCCGTGCTGCGTGTCGTCGAATGCGTACGCAACGGTCTGGTAGATCGGCACCGCCACCGCGCGTGTGGTCGGGTCGGGGCGATAGCCGCCGTGCACGGCGATGGTTTCGAGGCGCCAGTTCGAAGAGGCCTGATCGGTCATGGGTGCTCCGTATGTTGTTGTGATCGTCGAGCGATTATAGGAGCATGCGCGCCGCTGCTCTTAGAACGAATGGTTTGTTGCTTATGGGCTTGCGCCGCATAGAATGCCTTTTCCACACACTACAGGCAAAGGATGCGCGATGGCTCAGGATCAGTGGAACAAGGTGGATGCGTATTTTTCGGCGACGCTCGTGCCGTCCGACGACGCGCTCGACGCCGCGCTCGGGGCGAGCGACGCGGCCGGGCTGCCCGCGATCAACGTCGCGCCGAACCAGGGCAAGCTGCTGCAACTGCTCGCGACGATCCGCGGTGCGCGGCGCATCCTCGAGGTCGGCACGCTCGGCGGCTACAGCACGATCTGGCTCGCGCGCGCGTTGCCGCCGGACGGGCAGCTCGTCACGCTCGAACTGAATCCCGACCATGCGAAGGTCGCGACGCGGAACATCGCGCGCGCCGGGTTCGCGAGCATCGTGTCGGTCGTCGTCGGCAGCGCGAAGGACAGCCTCGCGCGGCTCGTCGATGCGGGCGAGGCACCGTTCGACTTCATCTTCATCGATGCGGACAAGGACAGCAACGCCGTTTATCTGGACGCCGCGCTGAAGCTGTCGCGGCCCGGCACGGTGATCGTCGTCGACAACGTCGTGCGGGGCGGGCGCGTTGCCGATCCCGACAATCACGAGCCGGATGTCGTCGGCGTGCGCAACGGGTTCGCGCGGATCGTCGCCGAGCCGAACGTCGCGACGACCGCCGTGCAGACGGTCGGGCTGAAGGGCTGGGACGGGTTCTCGATCTCGATCGTCGGCGCGTGACGTGAGGTGACGCGAAGCGACGGGGGCCGCGCCATGACGCGACGGCCTGCGTCCGGCTAGCCCTTGTCCGGATTCGTATCGCTGCACTGGTCGGGATCGTCGCGCAGCAGGATCCGGCGGATCCGGCCGTTGTCGTAGAACGGCACCTCCGGGCAGAACTTCCGGCCCGCACGCGTTTGCGCCGGCTTCCATGTGACGGCTTCCGTGCGGACGAGCGCCGGCGCATGGCCGGCCGCGCCGGCTTTCCAGATGTCGATATACGTTCGGGAGAGGAACGGCGAATCGTCGGTTTCGCAGTCCTTCGGATTCGGCAGCGTGGCGCGCAGGCTCCCGGACGCGATTTGTTCGATGCGTTGCGGGAATTCGATGAAACCGTCGCCATAGCTCGGCGTGATGTAGCAATAGCGGCGCGTGTTCCCGTCCAGCACCGGCAACAGATAGCTGGTTGCCGTGTCGATCTCCTTCACGTCGTTGCCCTGCCAGCGGTAGGTCGTCACGCCGTGCTCGGCGGCACTCGCGCGCCAGCTCGTCCAGACAATCCGGTGCACGGGATCGAACGACGGCGACGTGATCGCCTGCAGTTTGGGCGGCGCGTCGACGAAGCGCCGCGTCTTCGGATCGAAGATCCATGTCTGATACGGAATGTTCGGGCCGGCGCCCATCGATTGCGCGAGCATCAGGTCGGGCCACCCGTCGAAGTTCACGTCGTCGAACTCGGGCGTGAAAATGCCGCATGCGCCTTGCGAGTCGGTCGCGAGCGTCTGCACGAGGCGCGCATGGTCGTAAAGCCGAATCGCGGTGACATGCGGGGTGTCGTCGCATGAGCCGTTTCCCGGCAATGCATTCGCGACGAGATGGACGTCGTACGGGAACCGCTTGCCGTCATGCTTTCTGGCGAGCGATACGGGCAGCGTGCGTTTGCCGTCCGGCGACGTCCACGTGCCCGACGCCGTGTCGTTGAAGCCGTCCATCTTCCAGGTGCCCGTTACGCGCTCGGGGTTCGATGCCGCGCCGATGTCCCGTTCCGACAGCGATGCCCCGCGCGGGTCGACCGACCCTTGCAGCGACAGGCGATAACGCACGCTCGTCGCGCACGGCGCATAGCAGTACGTGCCCGCCAGCGTGTCGGCCGTGCGTGACAACGCCACCTCGATGTGCCGGTTGCCGAGCGTGCCGACCCACGTGTCGGACCACACGGGGAATTCGACGGTGGGTTCGGCGTGCGTATCCGTCGCGGCCGCCGCGGCGCTCGTGGGCGCGGACGCCAGCAGGGCGACGACGGACGCGAACGGGATCGCCGCGACGCGTCGACGCATCGACACGAGGGAAGAGGGGGGCATGGCTCGGAGCCTCGGTATTGTTGCGGGTTGCCGCCTTGATTGTCGCGATGCGTTTGCGTCAGGGCCGCACATTCGTCGACGCTGCGGTGCGATACAGCCGCGGCCACTGATCCTGGAACAGCCCGTTGCACGCGCCGTGCATCGCGACGTCGCTCAGCACGAAGCGCTTGCCGTCGAACACCCACGACGCGCTCGACCCGCAATCGCCGGCGCTGCGCACGCGATCGAGGCTCGACAGCGTCGCATGCGCGGGATCGTAGATGGCTTCGGTCAGCTGGTTCGAGAACGACGCCGGGTCGAGGCCCGCGCTGGCGTTCTCGCCGAAGTCGAGCGGCGTCGGCGCATACGGCGCGCTGCGGTGTACGCGATACCACAGGTCCGTATGGTTGTACGCGCTGCTCGTCTGACACGGGATCGACACGATCGCATCGGCGGTCGAGATCGCGGTGGCCGACGCGGCCTTGCGGCGATCGGGCGCCGACATTGCGTCGCCGGCATCGGCCGCGCAACGCTTCACGCTGCCGCCGAACTTGTCGAATACTGCGTCGACGAGCGGGCGTTGTTCGGCGGGCGTGAGATCGGCCACGCGCGGCGCCGGAACGGGCGCGGGCGGCAGCGCCGGCGCGACGGGTACCGCCGATGCGGGTTTGGCGCCCTTGCGCAACAGCGCGGTGACCGTGCCGATGCGGCCCTGCGTGTCGTCGATCAGCAGCAGCGCGGCGTTGAGCCCCGATAGCGAAACGCGCGGCGTCCGCGTGTCGGCCGGGTCGCCGAAACCGAGCACCTGTGCGTTGTGCGACATCGTCAGCCATGCGTCGACCGTCGTCGGATCGCTGGTGCGAATATGGAACGGATAGACGTCGTCGTCTTCGTCGCTCGTCTTCGCGACCGCGTGCCACTCGGCTTGCACTGCATCGAACGGCTGACCGTCCGCGCGCGCGGTGCGCAGATCGAGCGGCGCCGACGCGAATATCTCCAGCGACGGCCGCGCATCGGGGCCGGCGTCGCGCGTGAGCCGCACGATCAGGCTGGTGCGCGTGTCGTCGATGTCGTCGTTGCCGCCCTCGGCAACGCAGCGATTCGCGTTGTCGCAGACGACCGACCAGTTCTTGAAATCGCGCGCGACCGGATGTTGCGCGGGGTCGCGCGCGGCAGCGGACAGCGACGCGGTGAGCAGGATGACGGCGACAGCAAGCGGGAGATGACGAAACATGACGGTTCGTATCGGCAATGACAGGGAGCAGGGCGGACGTCCGGTTGCAAGCGCATCGTAAGCGCGCGATGCGGATCGAGCGCGGCCGGACAGCGTCGAGTCGAGTATACCGCTGCTGCGGCAGCGAATCGTGCGATGGCGGTCGAAGGCGCGCGCAACGGGAAAAGGCGCGATGCCTGCGGGCATCGCGCCGTTCGTTGGCGAGCGGGTGCCGGCGGCGCGCCCGCTATCCTTTCACGCACACCACCTGACGCAGCGTGTGCACCACCTCGACGAGGCTGCGCTGCGCCGCCATCACCGCATCGATGTCCTTGTAGGCCATCGGGATTTCGTCGACGACGCCCGCGTCCTTCCGGCATTCGACGCCACGCGTCGCGCTCACCTGGTCGTCGACCGTGAAGCGGCGCTTCGCTTCGGTCCGGCTCATCGAGCGGCCGGCGCCGTGGCTGCACGAACAAAAGCTCTCCGGGTTGCCGAGTCCGCGCACGATGAAGCTCTTCGCGCCCATCGAGCCCGGAATGATTCCGAGTTGCCCCTTCTGCGCGGACACCGCGCCCTTGCGGGTCACGAGCACGTCCTCGCCGAAGTGGCGTTCGCGCTGCACGTAGTTGTGGTGGCAGTTCACCGCGTGTTCGTCGAGTCCGAACGGCCTGGCGATCGCGCTGCGCGCCGCGCCGATCACCGCATCCATCATTGCCTGCCGGTTGCGGCGCGCGTAGTCTTGCGCCCAGCCGACCGCTTCGACGTAATCGTCAAAGTGCCGGCTGCCCTCGTTGAAATACGCGAGGTTGCGATCCGGCAGGTTCGCGATGTGCTGCCGCATGTCGGCCTGCGCGAGTTCGATGAACAGGCTGCCGATCGCGTTGCCGACGCCGCGCGAGCCGCTATGCAGCATGAACCACACGCGGTCGGCTTCGTCGATGCACACTTCGATGAAGTGGTTGCCGGTGCCGAGCGTGCCCAGGTGCGCGTAGTGGTTCGTCTTCTCCAGCTTCGGATACTTGTCGACGATCCGCTGAAAACCCGGCAGCAGCGACTTCCATGCATCCGTCACGGCGGCCGGCGTGCGATCGCCCCACGCACCCGGATCGCGGCGGCCCGGCGCGCGGCCGTGCGGCACCGCGCGTTCGATCGCGCCGCGCAGACCCGCGAGCGAGTCCGGCAGATCGGCGGCGGCGAGCGTCGTGCGCACGGCCATCATTCCGCAGCCGATGTCGACGCCGACCGCCGCCGGGATGATCGCGCCCTTCGTCGGGATCACGCTGCCGATCGTCGAGCCCTTGCCGAGGTGCACGTCCGGCATCACCGCGACGTGCCTGAAGATGAACGGCATCTGCGCAGTGTTGCGCAATTGCGTGCGCGCGTCGTCCTCGACGGCGACGCCCTGCGTCCACATCTTCACCGGCTTGCCGTTCGCCAGTTCCATCACTTGATAATCGTCGTTGCTCATTGGTTTCACCATTCGTTCATGCGTCCGGCGCGGCGGCCATGCGCCGCGCCGTTTCATCCGGTTTCGTGCGTTTCGCGCATCACGCACCCTTGATGCTGACGAGTCCGTTCAGCACCTGGTCGAGACCGCCGAACACCGAGATGCGGTCGATCCGTTCCGCGACGCGCTCCAGCGTTTCCAGTTCCTTGAGCCGCAGCGCGGTCGGGTTCTCTTCCATCACCTTCGCGGTGTTCAGCAGCGAGCGGGTCGCCGCCGTTTCCTCGCGGCGGCGGATCACGTTCGCCTGCGCGGCCTTTTCGGCTTCGACCACCTGCGCGAGGATCGTCTTCATGTCGCCCGGCAGCACGATATCCTTCACGCCGACGCTGCGCACCTCCACGCCAGAATGCTCGAGACGTGCGCGCACCTGCGCGATCACGACCTCGTCGATCGCCTGCTTGTCCTCCAGCAGTTCGTCGAGCGAGCGCGTGCCGACGGCCGCGCGCAGCGCGAACTGCAGCTCGCGATACAGATGTTCGAGCGGCTTCTGCAACTGCCCGAACGCATGCAGCACATCCGCATAGCGCCACGTCGCCGACAGGTTCAGCCGCAGCGCGACCTTGTCGCGCGTCAGGATTTCCTGCCCCGCGACTTCGAGCGGCTGCAGGCGCAGGTCGACGAGTTCGACCGCCACGTCGCGGTTGAAGCGCCAGAACGCCGTCACGCCCGCGTCCAGCAGCCGCTCGATCTTGCCGTCGATCTTCAGCACGCCGACGTGATACGCCGGCACCTGCGCAAGCAGCACACCTGTCAGCCCCGCCACGCCGCGCGCACGCAGCGCCGGTTGCGCGATGCGCTTCGCGAGCGCGGCCGGCAGCATGCTGTCCTGCGCGAGATCGACACGCTCCAGACGGTGCGCGATCAGGCCGCGCCAGTACAGCCGGCGCGTGCCCGGCGGCAGGATCTCGACGAGCACGTCGTCTTCGTAGCGCAGGCCCGCTTCGTCGTCGGCCAGGTCCATCGCGACGAAGTATCGCGCGAGCACGTCCGGTGCGTCGTGACGCAGGTAGTCGGCCAGCGCGGCATCGGCGAGCGGCGCGTCGAGACGCGCGGTCTGCACCGACAGGCGCTTGAACGGATCGAAGGCCTTGAACACGCCCGGCTCCAGCACCTTCACGAAATCGCCCTCATTCATCAGCAGCGCGCGTTCGTTCTTTTTCACCACATGACGCTTCCACATATTCTTGTCCTTTTCTTCAATGACCGCCGGGCGACACGCATCGTACGGATCGGGGTGCGACGCGATCGGGCAGGCGGCGCGTTGGCCGGCGCTGCGGCACGCGGCGACGCATCCTGCATCGCGTCGCCGTGCGCATTCGCGCGGGCCGTCCGGCCGCCCGGCCGATCGCGCGGAACCGCAACCGGTTCGGCGCGCGGCGGGCTTCCCGGCCCGCGCCGGCGGGTACTGCTTTCATCAGAGATTGTCCTTGCGGACAACGTTCGGACGGGATTCGAACCCGCCACACACCGGCTTGCGCCGGCTGCTCTACCTGTTGAGCTACCGAACAGTGGGCGCCCCGGGATTCGAACCCGGACGAAGCTGCCTCGCGCGCCCCTTTGCCTTCGTCTGTCCATGGCGGCATGCACTGCCGCAACGAACCAGGTTCGGCGGCGGCGCACCAGCAGGGCTTTGTGAACCCTGGCTCGCGGGCCAGCGGGACATCCGGCGCCTTCTATTTAGCGAGGAGCGTGCCAGCGGCTGGCGGGATCGGCAAAGGTATCGGCAAGTGATTGAAATAAAAGGAGGATTTTTATTTTCGGACGATGGGCGAAGAGGGCGCTGTTACCGCGTCATCCCGGAATCTGGATACAATTGGATCGGCTTTTATCCCATGAGATAAACATGCGTAAAACCGTCGCCATCGGCTTTCTCGGCACCGTGCTTGATCAGGGCGGCCGCGCGCCGCGTCGTTACCGCAAGTGGCGGCCGACCGTGTCGCTCTGCCTGCAACCGGATCTAGCGATCGACCGCCTCGAATTGCTCCATCCGCCGGGCTACACGCGCCTCGCCGAGCAGGTGCGCGACGATCTCGCGGAACTGTCGCCGCATACCGACGTGCGGCTCACGCCGGTCACGATCCACGATCCGTGGGATTTCGAGGAGGTCTACGCGACGCTGCACGACTACGCGCGCGCCTATCCGTTCGATCTCGACCGCGAGGACTACCTGATCCACATCACGACCGGCACACACGTCGCGCAGATCTGCTGGTTCCTGCTCGCGGAGGCGCGCTACCTGCCCGCGCGCCTCGTGCAAACCGGGCCGCCGCAGCAGACCGACGAAGGGCCGAGCGGGCCGGGCACGATGTCGGTGATCGATCTCGACCTGTCGCGCTACAACCGGATCGCGCAGCGCTTCACGCACGAGCGCGACGAGACGGTGTCGTTCCTGAAGGCTGGCATCGCGACGCGCAACGCGCGCTTCAACGCGCTGATCGAGCAACTGGAGCGTGTAGCCGTGCGCTCGCGCGCGCCGATGCTGCTCGTCGGCCCGACGGGCGCCGGCAAGTCGTTTCTCGCGAAACGCGTGTACGAGCTGAAGCGCGGCCGCCATCGGCTCGCAGGGCCGTTCATCGAGATCAACTGTGCGACGCTGCGCGGCGACGCGGCGATGTCCACGCTGTTCGGGCACGTGAAGGGCGCGTTCACCGGTGCGCAGTCCGCACGCGCGGGTCTGCTGCGCGCGGCGGACGGCGGCCTGTTGTTTCTCGACGAGATCGGCGAACTCGGGCTCGACGAGCAGGCGATGCTGCTGAAGGCGATCGAGGAGAAGCGCTTTCTGCCGGTCGGCGCGGACGTCGAGGCGACCAGCGATTTCGAACTGATCGCCGGCACGCATCGCGACCTGCGGCAGATGGTGGCGGCCGGCACGTTCCGCGAGGATCTGTATGCGCGGATCAACCTGTGGACTTACGAATTGCCGGGATTGGCCGAACGCCGCGAGGACATCGAGCCGAACCTCGAATTCGAGCTCGATCGTTTCGGCCGCGAGCAGGGCGAACAGGTGCGGTTCAACGTGGAGGCGAAGCGGCGCTATCTCGCATTCGCCGCATCGCCGCGCGCGACGTGGGCCGGCAACTTCCGCGAACTGTCCGCATCGATTACGCGGATGGCGACGCTCGCCGATGCCGGACGGATTACCGAGGACATCGCCGAACAGGAGGTCGATCGCCTGACGCGCACGTGGTCGTCGCCGGGCGACGGACCGGCGTCGGACGCGTGCGTCGACGCGGTGTTCGGTGCACGCGCGGCGGAACTCGACCTGTTCGACCGCGTGCAGCTCGAACGCGTGCTGGACGTGTGCCGCGTCTCGGCGAGTGTGTCGGAAGCCGGGCGCACGCTGTTCGCGGTGTCGCGCCAGAGCAAGAAGCAGCCGAACGACGCGGACCGGTTGCGCAAGTATCTTGCGCGGTTCGGGCTCGATTGGGACAGCGTGCGGCAGGCGCTGGGATGAGTCGGGAGGCGGCGCGAGCGCGCTGCCTCGGCCGGTTCACGCGCGGCAGATCGCGATGATCTCCACGCTTGCCGCGTCGTCGAACGGCGCGCCGTGCCAGTCGCCGCACCAGTCGGTCGCGGAGAAGCCGGCGGCCGCGATGCGTGCCTGCAGGTCGGCCTGCGTGACGAAGCGCAGCCGGCTCGCGTTCGTCACCTGCAGATCGTCGCGATGAAACCGGTAGACCGTATCGAACGACACGATCGGGCCGTCGATCGCGGTCACCGCGTGGTGGAGTTCGACCACGCCGAATTCAGGCGAAGCGACACTGGATGCCGACGCTTGCGGTGTCCACGCACGCCACGGCTCGGCACGCGGATTACGCGTTTCGAACAGGAAGCGGCCGCCGCCGGCCAGCACGCGCCGCACGCTGCGCAGTGTCGCGTCGATTTCCGCGTCGGTCAGCAGACACTGGAACGCGTGCCCGGTCATCACGACGGCATCGAGCGATGCGCCCGGCGGCAGGCCGTCGAGATCGCACGCGAGCCAGCGCACCGCGTCGGCGCCGGGTTGGCGTCGCGCGTACTCGATCATCGCCGGCGCGGGATCGATCGCGACGACCTCGTGCCCGGCCGCCGCGAGCCGGCGCGCGAACGTGCCGGTGCCGCAGCCGAGATCGAGAATCCGTTGCCGCGCAGTGCCGATGCGCGACGCGTAGAACGCGAAATCGCGATCGCCCGCGTTGAACAGGTCGTAGACCGCGACGAGGCGCGGGTCGGTATAGAGGACTTCGCCTGCGGGTGCGGCGCGGGACGTCATGCGCGCGTTCGCGTCAGCGCTGCTGCGCCGCCACCCGCAGCCCGAGCGTGATGAAGATCGTGCCGATGATCTTCCCCTGCCAGCGCGCGAGCCATGCGAGCCGCTTCACGAGGCGGCCGAGCGGGCGGATCGAGCATGCGATCAGCGTCGTGTAGAGCGAGCTGAGCACGACGAAGATCAGCCCGAGCACCGCGAACTGCACGAACGACGAGCCGCGCTCCGGATGCACGAACTGCGGCATGAACGCGAGGAAGAACAGCGCGGTCTTCGGGTTCAGCACTTCGGCGGGAATCGCCTGCAGATAGGCCTTCAGCGGCGTGACGGGCGCCACCTTCGGCAGCGACGGATCGGACGGCCTGTCGAGCAGCGCGCGCACGCCGAGGTAGATCAGGTACGCGGCGCCCACCAGCTTCACGACGTTGAACGCGAGCGCCGACGTCATCAGCAGCGCGGACAACCCGACGGCTGCGAACAGCGTATGCACGAAATCGCCGCTCGCGACGCCGAGCCCGGTCAGGATGCCGGTCTTGCGCCCACCCTGCACGGTACGGCTCAGCACGAGCAGCACGGCGGGGCCGGGGATCAGGAACAGGCCCAGGACGACGGCGATGAAAGTGGTCAGCGTGGTCAGGTCGAACATGGCGGCTCCGGCAAGGTTGGCGCAGCGGCGAGGGGTCGGGGCATTGTATTCGGATCGGCGCGCGGCTGCAGACGCCGGCCGGGAACCGCACGGCCGCGGCCGCGCCTTTCTGGTATAAGCACGCATAGGCACGACAAGGCCGCACGGGCACGCCGTCCGGCCGCTTCCGACATCATCGCTCCATGCGCAACCTGCCCGCCGTTACCGATCCTGCCGCCGACGCCGACGTCTATCACGTGCCGCGGCCGCTCGTCGTGTTCGGCGGCTCGGTGGTCGAGCCCGAGTGGCGGCTCGAGCGGCACAGCCATCCGCAGGCGCAACTGCTGTACACGCTGAGCGGCGTCATCTATTGCGAGATCGACGGCGGTGTGTGGAGCGCACCGCCGCAATGCACGGTGTGGATTCCGGGCGGCGTCACGCATTCGGCGCGCGGCTCGGCGGGTGCGACGTTCTACGCGGTGCTGGTCGAACCCGATGCGGCCCCCGACTTGCCGGCACGTTGTTGCACGCTCGGCATGTCGCCGCTGCTGCGCGAACTGCTGCTGAAGGCCGCGAGCTTCCCGAGCCTGTACGACATCGACGGCCCGCAGGGGCGACTGATGGCGACGCTGCTCGACGAGCTCGTCGCGGCGCCGGTGGAAGACCTGTACCTGCCGATGCCGGCCGACCGCCGGCTGCGCAAGCTGATCGATCACCTCCTCGACGATCCCGCCGACAAGTCGCCGCTGTCCGAACTCGCGCGTCGCGCCGGCGTCAGCGAGCGCAGCCTCACGCGGCTCGCCGTGAAGGAGCTCGGCATGAGCCTCGGCGACTGGCGCCGGCGGCTGCACGTCGCGCTGTCGCTGCGCATGCTGACGGCGGGCCGCCGCGTGCACCAGATCGCGATCGATCTCGGCTACGAGAGCGCGAGCAGCTTCGTGACGATGTTCCGCAACGCAACCGGCAAGTCGCCGACCCAATACCTGACCGACCGGCAGCGCTGAGCGCGGTTGGCCGGATCGAACAAGCGGTTGGCCGGCACGAGAAATGACGGGACGGCCGTCGATCCCTAACATGAGAATCATTCTCATCTGGAGGTCGACATGCAGATCGTCACGAATGAATTCCCGTTGGTGTGGCTGCGTTACGCGCGTTCGCCGTCGAGCGAGCCCGCGCACTTGCTGGCCGAACTCGATGCGTTGTTCGCGCGCCGGGAACGCTTCGTTTTACTGACCGATGACGCGCCGTCCGGCGACGATCGCGATGCGCAGGATCACGAAATGCGCAAGCAGCTCGCGAAATGGAGCAAGGCGAATCGCGCGCGGTCGCGCGAATGGATTCCCGCGATGATCGCTGTCGAACCCGATGCGCAGCGGCGCGCGGCGCTCGATGCGTTCTCGGGCGCATTCGAGAAGGTCTGGGGTTATCCGCTGAACGCGGCAGCGAATCGTGACGAGGCGCTCGCGCTGGCGCGACGATTGCTCGCCGCGCCGGCTCCCGCGGCCGCGCGCGACTGAACCGTTCGCCGCGCGGGCGGCGCGGCTTTCTCACCGACCGGCATGCGTTGCAGCGCGCTTCGCGCGCGTCGCGTCATGCCGCATTTCCCGGGAGTTTCCGGTGGACAATCCGATTCGCGCGATGCGCATCTTCACGCGCATCGTCGAGATGAACAGCTTTACGCGCGCGGCGCACGCGCTCGGCATTTCGCGCGCAACCGCGACGCGCACCGTGCAGGAACTCGAGGCGGCGCTCGGCATGCCGTTGCTGGTGCGCACGACCCGCGCGCTGCGGACGACGCCCGAAGGCGACGCGTATTACCAGCGGTGCCGGCGCATCACCGCGGACGTCGACGAGCTCGAAGCGAGCCTGCGCAATGCGGCGCGGCATCCGAGCGGGCCGTTGCGCGTCGAGCTGCCGGGATCGGTGGCGGGCGCGATCGTGCTGCCGGCGCTCGGCACGTTCCATGCGCGCCATCCCGAGCTCGTGCTGTTGCTGGGCGTGTCCGGGCGCGCGGCCGACCTGATCGGCGATGCGGTCGACTGCGGCATCCGGCTGGGCGCGCTGCCCGATTCGTCGCTGGTGGCGCGCCCGCTCGGCGCACTCGAGCGCGTGACGTGCGCGAGCCCCGCGTACCTCGAGCGCCGCGGCGTGCCGCATTCGCTCTACGCGCTTGCCGGGCATCGCCCCGCCCACGCCGCCTTCCCATCCCCCC